>NZ_JBAIYV010000030.1:0-10981 GCF_036763075.1 Desulfotomaculum sp. 1211_IL3151
ACCGCACAGATCCATGCATATTTGATACCGGTTAATCAGCCAACCAAAATACAACCAAAGATAGAAGTCAAAGTAGCTAAACCGCAGATTGGAAAATATGACTCTCTTCTAATGGGGGGTGCTGCGGTGTGAGCGTCTTAAATCCACTAAACGAAACCATAAAGCTATATGCAAAACAGCTTAGAACCCCTTCGTTTTCAAGATACGAGAATATCGTAAGACAACTTTCCCCAGGCGATGGCTATGATAAATTCCTGTGTGAACTAATGAAACTGGAACTCTCTCAAAGGCAGGAAGCTGGGCAACGCCGAAGGATTAAAAAAGCAAGCTTCCCCGTAATGAAAACCCTCGATGAATTTAACTTTTCAAGGCTGGAGCATGTTTCTGAAGCATATATCCACGAACTTGCTTCTTGCGACTTTATCAAAAATAGACAAAACATCGTAATGATAGGCACTCCCGGTTCTGGCAAAACTCATTTGTCCACAGGGCTTGGCATAAAGGCTTGTTATGCCGGGTTTAATGTAAAGTTTTACACCGCCGTTAACCTTGCAAATGAGCTTGCCGAAGCTGTGCAATTCCATCGGTTATCAAAGCTTGAGAAAAGCCTTTCAAAAGTGGAATTGCTGATTATCGACGAACTCTCTTATCTGACCTACAACAGGCATCAATCGGAGATGCTATTTCAAGTAATATCAGAGCGTTCTGAGAGGGCCAGCATCATTGTAACAACCAATTTGGAGTTTTCCAGATGGACTGACCTTTTTGAAAATGAAATGATGGTTGCTGCTTTAATTGACAGGATCACCTTCCGCTCTCATATTCTCAATATGAATATGGAGGATTCCGATTCCTATCGGCTAGAGCAGACATTATTAAATGGAAAAGAGGTTAAGAAACATGAATAGAGTTATTGTCACTAACGAGTCAATGTACGATGATGATTCCCTACAATCCATCAAGGAAATGGAAAACCTTGAACTGATTAAGGCCATTCTAGAGTACAGCAAAAACCTTGAGGCTATGGTACTCGAACTAAGGCGGGAAGTAAATGACCTTACCCCTCCCGGTGATCCCAAGCCATACGAGGATATTCACAGTGACATTTACGAATCCTTTGATGACTATCCCGCCTATCAAAAACTCAGAGAAATATTTGAGTGTGAATAACCTTCATAGAATATGAGGTAGCCTGTGGAGCAAAACATCAGAACTATCGAATGCTTCCACAGGCTACCTTATAGTCTAAATAGTCTAAAGTGGCTCAGTTTTTTTCCAGCGTTTTCACCATAATGGATCACATTTTTCCTGGCGTTAGTGGCTCAACTTTTTTCTGGCGACTGGCTCAGTTTTTTCTTGACAATCGCACTTAGATTTGTGATGTTTAAGAAACAGCTTTTATTATATGAAAGGCTATGACTTATTGGGCGCCTACAATTGGTTGTGGTAATGACCGGGGTGCCGCAGGCATTGCTTCCAAAGGAGGCAGGGGAAAGGTCTCGTATTCTGAAGCACAGATATAAATATGGGCTTGACGGTAGATATCTCCAATACGGGTTGGGGTGGGTTTACCACTACCGTACCGAAGGGCTCAGTGGGGGATTCTGGGGAGCATATCAATATCAGTAAGACAACCCCTGTTATTAATTATCCTTTTCATTATATTTCCCTCCCTAAATATTTGTTTCACTTGTAGTTTCTAATTTTAAAAGCACCCCTTTTTTAACACTACTAATCCTAATAAATAATTAACAAAATATTTCAATGTTTACAATATATTTACTGCAACATCCCATTAGAAGGGTGTAAGTTGCCACTTTATTAGTGACAAAGTGACAGGGCTATCCTGAAAGAGACCATGGCCTAAAGCTAACGGCTAAAAAGACATCCCTTACAAGAAATGCAACGGATGTCTTTTTGATTTTCTAAAGGAGAGTTTTAATATCCTTAATATATTCAGGATAGCTTACGGCATCGCCAATAATGTTTAAGGCATGCCTGATCCTTGCTACTTCTTGGTCTTTGCCTGATAACTTTGCCAGGAGGCCATATAAATAATAAAGGTCAGCAAACCCTGAATAGTGCTTTAAGCCATTATTTAATAGGGATTGGGCTTCGGGATATAGTTTTATTTCTATAAGGCACCAGATCAACCATCTTAATAAAATGGCTTTCTCCTGGGGTTTGCTGTTTGTTTCTAAGTGTTGTTTAAAATATTTAAAGGCTGCGGTGTAATTTTCAGCGCTAAAGGCGGAGATGGCCTGGTGATAAGGGTGCTCCTCCAGCGGCAGTACCTGAAATGACAGGTAATGATAATCGACCTGACCACTGGTGGCTAATTTTCTTTGAAATACCGGGTGCCAGCGGGTTATTTTGCAGTGCTCATTGAGCTCATAAACAAAGGGGAGATAGATTAAGTCAGCGGCTGTACCTCCCAGAAACTGATCAATGGACCTTTGATCCTCTGGGGTAAAGGTTATGGGCATTAACTTTAGCCAGTCAGTTTCTTGCTGTACAGGGACGATTTGATGTTGGGCCGCTGCTTCGTAGAAAGTTTTAAGTCGGGTAATAATTTCCTGCCATTGAAATCCTGCGGCAGTTGTATAACCGTTTTGCTGTAAATGATGATATAGCTCTTGATCCTCTAAAAGGGTTATGATTTTATTTGCCAGTTCTTCCGTATCACCACAGGTAAAGAATAAGCAATTTTCCTGATCTACGGCATAGGCCAGAGCACCATCATTGGCTGTGGTAATGACCGGGGTGCCGCAGGCCATTGCTTCCAAAGGAGGCAGGGGAAAGGTCTCGTATTCTGAAGCACAGATATAAATATGGGCTTGACGGTAGATATCTCCCAATACGGGTTGGGGTGGGTTTACCACTACCGTACCAAAGGGCCCAGTGGGGGGATTCTGGGTTACCCATTTAAAGTTAATCTCATAACCTTTACTTTGAACCCTTTGGCAGGCCTGCCAAATGTCAGGGATGCGCTTGAATTTTGTATGTTCACTGCCCACACCTAAAAGCCATTTTTCTTTAGATATCTCTTTTTTGGGAAAGAACACCTCATTGTTTAGGGCATTATGAAAAACCAGAGCGTCCCGCTGAAAGACTTCTTTAATCTTTTCAGCCCCCGTGTGTGAGCAGGTAATGATATAGGCTGGCAATTGGTAGAGATGATAAATTAGTTTTTGTTTATCTTCCCTTACCCTCTCCCAATCCCATAAATGAAAGTCCCCCTGTTCAAAATAAACCACTGGGGCCACATTGGCCTCCACACAGGCAGCCAACTGATCCCAGTAGGTGGCCACCACCAGATCGCAATCCGAAGGGATGCCCCTGGCCAACTCAAGGCCAAAGGGAAATTGAATATAATCAGCCTTGATATCAAACCAATCCGGTTTGGTAAAGTGAGACAAAAGACTTACCTGTACCCCAACCTTTATCAGTTCATTGGCATGTTCCAGAATAACCTTTACACCGCCGCAGACACTTGCATGACCCAGCAAGTACACCACATGGAGGATTTTATCCAGTCGATCAATAGGCTGCTTTTTCTGAAGCCTTTGTTTTGCAATATAGTTTTGGCGTACCGCCCGCAATTGAAATTCCTTGGCCCTAAAGTAGTTGACTAAAGTCAAAAGTAAAACCTCCTTGGTTTTTTAGCCTTCAGCTATCGGCCGTCAGCTTTTTTGCATGTTTTGTTATGGGGTCAATTTGGCCATGAGCCATGGGCTTTTTATCTTGGTTCTTTGCACACGGCTATCTTTTATTTACTATATGTTTTGTTAGGAAAAAGTGTTTAAGGCTGAAGGCAGATGGCCGAAGGCTAAAAAAATTAGCACCTGCCCGTCAAAACACATATAATGTACAGATGGAAAAATGGACCTGTTTTAGTAACATATAAGTGAGGTCATGCATGTGAAAGCGTTAATACCCTGTGGTGGAAAGGGAACCCGCTTACGGCCTTTAACCCATACCATAGCGAAACCCCTGGTTCCTGTGGCTAACAAACCGATCCTGCACTATATCCTGGAGCAAATTGTAGAGGCTGGTATTACAGACATTGGCATTGTCGTAAGTCCGGAAAACCTGCTTTATTTCAGAGAGGCATTGGGTGATGGAGCAAGGTGGGGGAGTAAAATTTCCTACATTCTTCAAAGAGAGCAAAGGGGTCTCGCAGATACCGTCATTCAGGCTAAGGAGTTTTTAGAAGAATCTTCTTTTTTAATGTTTCTGGGAGATAATCTCATTCAAAAAGGAATAAAAGAGATTGTAAATGAATTTAGGGATTCCAATGCCGATGCAATTATTCAATTAAAAAGTGTGGAAGATCCTAGAAGATTTGGGGTAGCTATCATTGATGAGCATAATCGGATTATTAGGCTGTTTGAAAAACCCCAGGTACCTCCCAGTAACCTTGCGGTAGTAGGGGTTTACCTATTTCGGCCTGTCATTCATCAAGCAGTTAATGGGATTATCCCCTCTAAACGCGGGGAATTAGAAATAACAGATGCCATTCAAAAACTAGTTGATCTGAACTGCCGGGTGGAAGCCAGGGTCATGGACGGTTGGTGGCTGGATACCGGTAGAAAAGAAGAACTATTGGCAGCTAATCGCATTATTCTAGAAGAACAAACGGGGCTAAACATTGAGGGGGAAGTGGATCAAGAAAGTTTGCTGAAGGGGCCAGTGGAATTGGGTAAGGGTTCAAAGGTTAGTCAAAGCATCATCTGCGGCCCGGTTAGAATTGGAGAAAATGTGACCGTCCATAGATCCTATATCGGTCCCCATACATCGATCGGTTCCGGTACCATCCTTAACAATGTAAATTTACAGTACTCTGTGGTGATGGAAAATTGCCAACTGGCTAATATTGATCAATTGAGGGACAGCATCATTGGGTATAATTGTAAAATCGAGCGTTCGTTACATGTGAAGGAGCCTTTGAATTTGCTAATCGGTGATAATTGTGAAGTTCTATTGTAGCAGGATTAGCCATCCGTTATCTTGAAGATGGCCATGGCATAAATCAACAAGAAAAAGGAGCAGTCCTGGGGAAACTGCTCCTTTTTCTTGTTGGTTTATTGGGCACCTGTAAACTTGTTGATCATCGTTTGTATCATTTTATTATAAATATCTTCGAATGGTGTCTTTTTTAGCTGAGTAAATACACTATTTATTACTGTAAAAGCTTGGCTGGTTTTACTTTGATTTACCAGTTCTAAACCTTCTTGCAACTTAGCAGCTAATAGCTCAAAGATTATTTCCCTGGGTTTTTCATCGGCTATACCCTGCACGGAAAAGAGCTGTATGGGAGGGGCACCCATGGCGATACACTGGTTCATACAAGTAAGGCATTCATTTGTATTACCGAGGTTATAGTAAAGGATTCCTTTTAAATAAACCAAATCCGTATAATTGGGGTAAACCTTTACGTATTTATCGGCAAAGACCAAACCATCTTGATATTGCCCCAGTACCAGATAGCAATTTACCATGCTGCGAACCATGGCTGGTGCGTAGGATTCCTTTAAATCTGTTCTTTGCAAAGATTGCTGATAAAATTCCAATGCCTTTTGAAAATTGCCCAGCTTTTGCTGCTCTACGGCAATATAGAAAGGAATAAAGCCTGTGTTGCCATAGTCCTGCATGGCCTTTTGCAAGATGCGGAGGTTTCGTTCAATTTTGTTGCGCTGAGTGGTCTCGTCATTTTCGTAACCATAATGGTAAATGGTTATATTAGACTTGCCAATTTTTTTAGGGGAAGAGTTTCGGATAACCGATGGTAAGACCTGCTCATGGATGGGGCATTCAAAGCGATGCAGGGGGCTGTTGCGAAAGAGCCGGAAGCCCTGAAAAAGTGTGCTGGGCTTGTTATTGAACATGTTTACCATATTCACCCAGTAACCATCATAGTTTTCACTTTTCACCACTTCCCTTAGCAGGGGTGCTGTTTTGGCTTCTAGTTCTTCATCACAGTCTAAAAATAAGATCCAGTCTCCGCTGGCTTTTTCCAGGGATTTATTACGGGCCAGAGCAAAGTCATCCTGCCAAAGGTGATGGTAGACCTCTGCACCCATTTCCTCAGCGATTTCTACGGTAAAATCTGTGGAGCCGGTATCCACCACCACAATTTGATCCACAAAGGGCTTCGCACTTTTAAGACAGCGGCCAATGGAATGTTCTTCGTTTTTAGCGATAAGACAAAGGCTTATGGAAGGCACTTAATGCACCCCCTTGAGCAGAGTTTTTTGGTCTGATTTCATTTGCAGTTTAATCAACTGACGCATAAAATCTGCATTGTCGGGATAATTTTTAAGGGCCTCTTGAATCATATTGAGGGTTTGCTTTAAATAAATCTCCTGGAGGAGATTCCGAACCTTTTCGGCAGCATGCAGAGCCAGGGCTTTATGCAACATAGTTTGAGCGGAGTCGTATTCCTGGTTATTATAAAAATACCTACCCAGGGCATAGTATTTTTCATGAGTGCTTTGATTAATTTTTAGTTCATTTATAGCAAGACGGGCAGCCATCTCAAATCGCCCTTCATGGGGAGGATCAGACGTTAAAAGGTTAATTATTTCGGTGTTATCAAAACCACATAGATTCAATATACTTAGAACTAGGGCAAATGCTTTGTGTTCTAATAGCTCATTGATAATCTCATTAAAATAATAGTTATGGGGATTAAGTTCTATTTCCGTTGTTTGTTTCAATAACAAATCATTGATACCTTTAAGGTAATCAATAAATTCCTCATCCAGGGGAAGATCCTGTTCTAAATAGGGTAATAGATCCCTTGGTGAACCGGTGGCCCAGAATTTTGCAACCAACTCAAGGAATATCCTTTGTCTCTGATGGGAGTCATTAATTTCAGGTAATATAGAAACAGCCTGCTGATAACGGCCAATTTTTACCAGGGATCTACTCATATAATAATAAATTTCTGGTTTGATTTTGGATAATTGCTCAAAGAGTCTGATAGCCAGTTCATATTCCTCAATTTCATAAAGCATACGGGATAACATTAATTTTTCAGTGTTTTTATCCGCGTGCTTAACATTTTTCTTTAATAGCGTGTAAACCTGCTTCCCATCCTGTAGAGAAGCTTTTAATAACTTAGCTAGGTTAACATATTGTTGCATATCATTATTTTTAAGTCTTAGTCCCTGTAATTGATAGTGGAGGGCTTTTTTATGATTACCTATTTTTTTGTATATTTCCGCCAGCTTAAAATTGGGCAAAAAGCTGCCGACACCTGTTCTGGTGGTGTACTTCCCCTGACACTGTTCACCTAGCTGGAGGCATTTTTCAAAGGAAGTAATGGCCCTTCTAATATGACCCAGGGAATTAAAAAGCTCTCCATCGATATAATGAATATCAACGTAATCAGGATAATGGGCTTTGCATTTTTCAATATGTGTTACTGCCTCGTCGATCCTGCCCAGCTTCAATAGGCAGGAGGTCAATGAAACAAAGATACTTGGTGCATACATGGCCCGAATGTTTACATATTGTAAGGCTTTACTATAATTAGAAATTGCTTCTTCCAAGTTGTTGAGGTTGACACAGGAACCACCCAGGCTAAAAAGATAAAAGGGATTGTTAGGATCCTGTTCCACCAATTTCATATTAATTCGGTGGTTGCGCCGGGCTTTGTTTTTTGCAATAAATTCAGAGGCCAGGTAGCCATAGTGAAGAATATTAATCCCTGAGTTAATGACAGGGGTACCCTTGGCCCGGGGAGTAATGGAGCTGATAATCTGTTCATGCAGTTTTCCCTCAAAGCGGTAGGCCGGTTTATTTCTAAACATCCGAACATTAACGTGTTTTAATGGATCATTGTTGTCGGTAAGGTTAGTAATCTGAAAGATATAGGCTTCTACGTTGGAGCGTTTTGTAAGGGCCTTTATGCGCTCGGAGCAATTAGGTTCCAGTTCCTCATCGGCATCTAAATAAAGAATCCAATCGCCCTTGGCCTGATCGAGACCAAAGTTGCGTGCAGCGGCGAAATCTTCATTCCATTGATAATGGAAAATTTTTGCGCCAAACTGTTCTGCAATCGATACGGTAGCATCTTCAGAACCAGTATCCACAATGATCATCTCATCCACACAATCCTTGGCACTGTTTAGACACCGGGCTAAATTGTGTTCCTCATTTTTAACAATCATACATAGCGAAATCATGGTACTCCTCCTAAGACGTTATATGCCATTATATGTAGAAGGAGCAAAGACGTGAAAATGAAGGGCTGTTAGCGTTAATGAACATTAACAGAGCCAAATAAAAAAGGAGTGTCGTTTGTAGTTTTGCGACACTCCTTAGGGCTTTTAGAATACAGGATCACATACCGTCGTACAGAAAGTGGGTACAGAAACAAAGTCTGAAGATTTAAAATTAGTAACCTTTCTGCCGGAGCAGGTGGTGGTAGCTGCATAAACAAGAACTCCTGCATCAGAACGAATGACCCTAATTTCAACATTAAAGGGTACATCTGTAAGGTCTAGCAACTCTTCCGCAGAGGAACATGGTTCAAGGTCAAAGGTTATGGTTGCAAAGGGTGGGCAGAGTGGTGGAGCAAAACCAAGGGGACGTACGATAAAGGTAACGGTTTGTGCCTCTGTGGTATTGTTCAGGGCTTTGACAACCACGTTTTCCTCTTCACACTCTCTTAGGTAGGGGCCGCTGGACAGGAAGAGGGAGGGGCTTTCCGTTTGGTTAGCTAGAATTTGGCTGACTTCAGATTTAATTTCCAGTAAACCGTAGGTTGGGTTAAATACAGCACTTTCAATGGCAGATACTTCTTCTTTAATTTCTTCTAAACCAAAGGTAGGGCTGAATACAGCAGACTCAATGGCAGAAACTTCTGACTTAATGTCATTAAGCAGAGTAATGGGGATTACAATATCGATGTCGAGGTTGCTGACCAGGGAGAGAATTTCAGAAACCTCGAATTTGATTTCCTCTAGGCCAAAGGTAGGACTGAACACGGCATTTTCAATGGCGGATACTTCAGCTTTAATTTCACTGATACCAAAGACAGGGTTTAATACGATATCGGTAACAATGGCGAGGATCTCAGAAACCTCGGATTTGATTTCCTCTAGGCCAAAGGTACTATTATCAATCATATCCTGAATGCCGCCAACAATGGTTTCAACCAGTGATACTTCAGATTTGATTTCCAGTAAACCGTAGGTTGGGTTAAATACAGCACTTTCAATGGCAGATACTTCTTCTTTAATTTCTTCTAAACCGAAGGTAGGATTGAAAATAGCAGACTCAATATTTGAGACTTCTGCCTTAATGTCGTTGAGCAGTGTAATAGGAAATTCAATTTCCAGATCCCTTACAATGTCCAGAATTTCAGAGACCTCTGCTTTGATTTCCGGTAGACCAAAAGTAGGACTGAAAACCCCCCGCTCGATGTTTCTTACTTCTCTTTTAATTTCTTTTAATCCAAATCTGGGATCGCAAAGTAATTTTCCCAAGCTATCAATTTCTCTTTTTAAAATACAAATGGCTTTGATAATTTTGTGTAACAATGCCGGATCAGGACAACAATCAAAATCGTTACAGGGATCATGGTCTTGACAATCGTCTTCAGGGGGATTGCAATCCCACTGATCTTTACCACAATGCTGTTTTTTGCCCCATTTGTCCCAGGGATTTTTTTCATCCCAATTCCACATAAAGAAGACCTCCTTTGTTTATTTCTTTTACATAATATGACAGAGTAAGCTAAATGTGCCTTGACTGGCAGTTTTAGAGGAAATTTACATAAAAAAACTAGCCGGTAATGTTGTTACCGGCTAGTTTTTAGCTTAGTATCTTTATACTAATTTCCATACATAGAGGATTCAACTTTGCTTAATGCTAGGTGCACATGGTACCTACTGGTATCCAAGCGGTTGACTGAAACTCTGTATTACCTGGGGCAGCCAAACCGATTACTCCAGCCAAAACCGTTCTTCCTAAGGCGTATAAACTGATACCGAAGGTGGCACTGGTCTCAGCAAAGATAATGTAGCTATCTCCGACAACGATCGGTATTACGGGAAGTAATCCCCCACCGAAGAAGTCTCTGTCACCGCAGCAAGGAGGAAGGTCCAGTGAGAGAACATCTGAAGCCGGGCTAACACAATCGTTTGATTCCCTGATATAGAAGGTTACACTTTGGATGGAGTCAGTCGTATTAAAGGCCTGAACTTCAATGGCATTTTCACCCGTTTTGGTCGTAAAAGGACCAGTAGTAAAGAGATTGCCGCCTAATACCCCAGCCTCTACGATGCTTAGGATGCTAGATACTTCCGATTTAATTTCTATCAGACCAAAGGTTTCACTGAAGACAGCGGATTCAATACTAGAGATTTCGGATTTAATTTCCTGTAAGCCAAAGGTGGGGCTAAATACAGCAGATTCAATGGCGGAAACTTCTGATTTAATATCCGATAACAAAGCACCTGGGCATTCAAGATTAAGTGTGCTTACAATGGAGAGTATTTCAGATACTTCAGATTGAATTTCTTCCAGACCAAAGGTTAGGCTAAAGACCGCAGCTTCGATATTGGAAACCTCCGCCTGAATCTCACTTAAGCCAAAGGTTTCACTAAATACGGCAGATTCAATAGTGGAAATTTCAGCTTTGATTTCACTGAGTCCAAAGGTTTCACTGAAGACAGCGGACTCAATGTTGGAGATTTCGGCAATGATCTCACTGAAACCAGAGGTCAGGTTGCTAATTTCGGTCAGGATGCCACCGACAGCGGTCTCAATGAAAGAGATTTCAGACTTGATTTCCGGCAAACCAAAGGTGGGGCTAAAGACAGCGGATTCAATGCTGGAAATTTCAGATTGAATTTCTTCCAGACCAAAGGTTAGGCTAAAGACCGCAGCTTCGATATTGGAAACCTCCGCCTGAATCTCACTTAAGCCAAAGGTTTCACTAAATACGGCAGATTCAATAGTGGAAATT
>NZ_JBAIYV010000058.1:0-140509 GCF_036763075.1 Desulfotomaculum sp. 1211_IL3151
TGCTTGAATTCAGCACTGTATTGTTTCTTATGCTTTCCCATTAAACAGTTCCTCCTAGTTAGTTTTAATTTTACACTAAGCTAGGAAAAATCTCTATTTTGGTTGTCCTATTTTTATTCTAGCAGCATGGTTCTATTTTGCTTGTGTAAAGGCCTCATACAAACACTCAATTTCCCTTATTTTAACATTATGAACAGATGTGCATTCAAATAACGACTCATCGAATACAGCAATATTCGTTCCGCCTGTTCCCATCGCGCTGGTATATTCAACGCCAGCGTATCCCTTACCTTTTATGAATTTCATAATATACTGAGTAGGTAAATATTCCAACGGACCTTCCGTTTTGCTCAGTCCAATCCGAACTGTTCAAAACCTGAAGGTCATTTCAAGCTGCCTAAGAGATGGAAGATTAGCAGTTGAAAACCGCATTACTGTCCTCCGGCGCTTCTGACCGATCATCTTTGCTGTAACTGCGGATTTTTGAAGTAACCGTGATATTGTAGCTTTCAAACATGGAATCTCGTCCTTGTTTTTGGCTCATTCGATGCTCTGCCTGATTGCGCCATTTGCTGACCGCTTCCTCACTTTCCCAAACCGACAGGCTGAGCAGCTTCCCCTCATTAACAAGACTGGAGAAACGCTCTGACCGTATGAAACCTTCGCTTTTCATAAGTTCATTTTTCAGATTGGCGGCCAGCGCAAGATAGCCGTCCATGTAGTCTTTTTTGATCGTGACCTCAAATATTACTAAAACCATACTATTCCCTGCTTTCTATACATTGGTGTTCTGTTTTATGCCAATCATCGGCAGACACCGCTGTTCAAAATAGATTTCGCCGTCTTTTAGATATGGAGCAAACCCGGTAGAAGTTCCTCCGCGCATATCATCTTCCAGCAAGGCAATTATTTCTTTCCCGGTATGTTCAGGGGTATTGGTCAGTGCAAGCCATGCCTTTAATGACACCTCAATGGCGGTAGATTCCTGTTTCGCAACAGCGTATCCAGGCTGCTCAAACAGGCGCAATGGCTCCTGCTTGCCAAGCCCCTCACAGGCGCCGTGTGAAATCTGCCACAGGTAAAGGCTTGCCACCGTCGCATATGGAGAGTACCGTTTTTTATACTTGGCAAACAGCTTCGGCGTAATCTCCCGGTGGTGATACAACATCCGCAACCCTCTGATAATCGCCATATCGCCCCAGCTTATCACGTTCATGCGCTGCATAGAAAATATCATCAGCATTTCTGCTGTCCAGACACCGACGCCTTTGATTTGGCTCAACCGTTTGCATACATCTTCATCGGACATGTTTGAAGCTGCGCCAAGTCCAAACTGCCATCCATAATACTACGAGGCTTTTCTCATGGAAATGCCGCAGGTTTGCAGTTCTTCGGCAGGGGTTGCGTGAATATGTTCAGGCGTTACAGGGTCAAACATGGCCTGAAAGCGCGCCCAAACCGTTTCCTGCGCTTTTGTGGATATTTGCTGCCCGATGATGGAGTTAACAAGCACCATGAACAGATCGGGAATGACCTCCCGCTGCACATGCCCGATTTCGTCAATGGCCTTGCCCAAAGCCGCATCTTTCGCCTTCAAATACTCGATTTCTTTGCTTCCATATTCAAAATACTGTTATCGCCCATACCATGCCTCGCGCTTCAAAAAGGTTTTCTGTGCGCCGGGTTCCAACCTGTCAGTCGGTTTCAGATGGCCGATCAGCAACGGTGAATCCGGGTCGTGGAGCATATAGTTCTCACGGGGCAGTTGCACGTTTTTATTGGCATAACAATACTTGCATCCATTAAGACAGCTATTGAGAGCGCCAATATCCCGGCTTTCGATGCAATGGCAGCCCTTGCGAAAACCCTTGTGCTTGATGTCACGAAATTGGAGGCCATTCGCCCGTCCCAAAATATCTAATGTTACACAGCCGGAGGTCTGAATGCCATACCGGGCGTAGTTTTCCTCCGGCCCGCAGGTCTGCAAAATAAGGCCGTGTTTTGCGGCAATCCCGCCAAGTCCCCGCGCGATTTCGTCCATTTCATCGGCTGTTATAGGAATCAGTTCTGGCAGGTTCGTTTCGTGCTTTTTGTACATCTCCACAAAGCTAAAAATACAGCGGTCGATGTGACTGGCCAGCCGTTTCACCATGTATTCAAAGGTTTCCAAGTGCCGCGCTACGGTATAGCGTTCTGTGAGCAACACCGGGTCATAACGCCACGCGACGCGCTGCGCGCCCACAATATCGGAAAGGATAAGCAAAGTGTTTATGCTTGTATCAATATCGGGAATACCCGGTTCTATGTCCTCGCCGTAGGCGGTGATGGTGTAGTAGAAATAGGTGTTGAACCGCTCCGTGATTTCATGGATGCGGTCGAGGACAGGGGTATAGTTTTTGGAGCCAAAGATCAGGCAATCTATTTTGTCGGGCAACAGTTCATACCGTCTGACCGAATTGGGGAACAGGGAGTTCCGCGAAAAGACATATCCCTCCGCAAACCGTTTAAACATCCAATCCGAATAATAGTTGACAATATCGGTTCTGCCACTGATGTTGAGAATCATGTGCTGCTCCTTTATGTTTTGGTATTTACTATTCGCGCCAGCGGCATTTGGCAATATCCACACGATCATCGGATACAAAAGGAATATCTTCTGCTTCCAACATCGCCTTTCGCAAATCAGCGTGCATGCTTTTGGCAATCGAACCATCAGACAGTACCACCCGATGCCACGGTAGCTCATTCGGACAATGCCCGATTGCCTGCCCAACCGCACGCGCTGAATGAGGCCGTCCCAACATCCAGCCAATTTGCCCGTATGACACGACTTTACAGCCCGGTAAACCAAGTTGGCGGTGGCGTCGGTGACGGAAGTGCCAGGGGCAAGCTCCGGCCTGCACAAGAGGCAGGGGCGGTATCCGGCTTGTTCCGCTTCCGCTGCTGTGTGATAAAAAGTACAGTTTTAGGCTTTGGTTTGCCTTGCCCTGCATACCGGGCGGCAGTATATTCCCGTGGACGATAGCCGACAAAAAAGCGTCCGTCAAACCATACGTCCTTTGCCTTGAACGCGGCATACAATTCAGCAGTGTTTGCCACCAATATTTTCGCCTTCTTGCTAAATACTGGTTTCATTATACCACGCCTTTTCTAAATGTCTGGCTATTTCCGGACATGGTTTTTATTGTGTATTACTACTTGGGTGAACTGCGTGCAATCGTCATTGACGGTGGCTTTATGGCAGTTTATTTTTGACGAATTCCGTGTGCCGGTTGAAGAGGACTTCTTACACAAGGTTGTCCAATTCAATCGTGCCAGAATTCGATGGGCCACAGGCACCAAGATGGACAAGTGGTTCAAAAACCGTGTTTTCCAGTTTTTCGTCTCTGGTTTCGGCTTTTTCGGTAATATCCAAATTGGACATCCAAACTATATAGCAATGCCCAGAAGCCTTATCGCACAAGGCTTCTGGGCAACAAAAATGACCTTCGATTTTGTTTAGTCCAATTTGAACTATTCAAAACCAAAAGGTCATTTCATTTGGTCGGGGCGACAGGATTCGAACCTGCGGCCTTTGATTCCCGAAACCAACGCGCTACCAAACTGCGCCACGCCCCGAAGCAACTGTAATTATAACGTAACATGCAATTTCATGTCAATAAAAAACCCTAGAAAATTCTAGGGTTAAAGTTTTTTAGTACAATATGTACCATTGATTGTCACGCTACAAGCGAAACTATCAAAGATGACGGTAAACCAATCTCCGTATAATTAGCTACTTTATGTAAATAATAGGTTTAGCTATTTATAAAGGCAGGGGGTACATCAATGTCTAGTTGTTGTGTTTGTGGCAAGGAAATGCATGAATCTAAAATGGTCTTCGAGGAAGAGCTAGAAAACAGCTATTGTGAAAATTGTTATCTGGCCGAGAGAGCCGCGGAATAAGGGGAGCCATGGTGGCTATGGGTCCATAAAGATGATCGGGGATGTCGCAACTAAGTATAAGCGACATTCCCTTTTTTGTTTCATCCTGAGCAAAAGCAAAAGATAACCGTGTTTAATTATCCTTTAATTTACTGCTGTTTGTCTTACCCATCATCGTCTGGTCCTTGTTCTGGTATTTCAGGACTCTGATTTTGCTCCGGTGCAGCCTCCTCATCCTTATTCCCAGAGCTACCCCACCAAAAGTCACCAAAACATGGAATTTGTGGTTCCGTTCCCTTAATAAAGTAAGCAGCCATTGTACTGCTGGATAAGGCCGAGGCTCGAAGCCCATCATAACCACAAATATAGGCCTCTATTACCCCTTCTGGTTTTATAAAATCCCTTGCTTCTTTCCCTTCTAAAGCTTTTTCCATAAAATTACCCCAAATGGGTGCAGCAATATCACTACCTGTTAGCCCAACATGCCTCGTCTTATCATCATATCCTATATAGACTGCAGCCACTAACTCCGGAGAATAACCAACAAACCAGGCATTTGTAGTTTGGTCCGTGGTTCCTGTTTTCCCTGCCACTGGCCTTGACACAATTCTGGATAACTGCGCCGCTGTACCACCTGGTTGAACAGCTGCCCGCAACATATCCGTTACAATATAAGCCACTTTCTCATCAATAACCTTAGAGATCTGTGGTCGGTTTTCTTCAATAACCCTGCCTGAAGGGTCCGTCACCTTTAAGATATACATCGGTTTAGTACGAATACCGGCATTGGCAAGAGGTCCAAAGGCAACAGCCATTTCCAAGGGTGTTACCTCTGAGGCACCCAAGGCAAGCGATAAGTAGGGATCCAACTTACTTTCAATGCCCATGGCCCTGGCATAGCGCACCAATTCCTGGGGGCCTAGACGATCTGCCAATTGAACGGATATTACATTATCTGAAATCGCCAAGGCCTGCTTGAGGACAAAGGGCCGATAATGGAAACCCTTATAGTCCTTCGGTGTGTAACCACCGGGATAGGTAGTGGGTTGGCAAAAAAAGGTTGAAGCTGCTGTATATCCTGAACCAATGGCTGCTGTATACAAAAATGGCTTAAAGGATGAGCCAGGTTGAGATTTAGCTAAAGCTCGGTTATACTGAGACTGTTGCCAATTTCTCCCTCCAACCATGGCTTTAATATAGCCGTTCTCAGGATCAATCGCAACCAAGGCCCCCTCAATTTCTGGATCAATTTGTTCTAAACGCTCAACAACCGCCTGCTCTGCAGCCCTCTGCATATCCAGGTCCAGTGTAGTTTGAATGGTTAGACCACTGGAATAAAGCAATTCCATACCGTCGGGATATTGATTTTTAAAATGCTTAACAATCTCGGCCACAAAGTAAGGTGCCTGCCGAAAATATTCTGTTTTGGCCTGGGGTTCAATGGTTTCTGCCACTGCTTGATCCCTTTGGTCTTGGGTAATCATACCTAATTCCAACATTCTGTTTAAAACTACCTGTTGTCTTTGCTTCGCTCCCTTTAAGTTGGTTGTGGGTGCATAATAACTAGGCGCCTTTGGTAGTCCTGCCAGTAGTGCACTCTCTCCTAGGGTTAAATCCTTGGCGTGTTTATCAAAATATGTTTGAGCAGCGGCCTCAATGCCATAGGCTCCCTGACCAAAGTAAACATTGTTTAAATATAAAGTTAATATTTCATCCTTTGTATAAGTCCGCTCTAATTGAACGGTATAGTATAATTCCTTTATTTTCCTGCCAAGGGTGCGCTCCGGCCCTAGATATAAATTTTTAGCCAGTTGCTGGGTAATGGTGCTGCCACCCTCAACAATACTAAGGTTGCGCAAATTTATAAAAGCTGCCCTGGCTAATCCTCTAAAATCTATACCAACGTGCTGATAAAAGCGATAATCTTCGATGGCAATTATTGCTTGCCGCATTTCCGGTGCAATTTGATCAAATTCTACCGGAATTTGATTGGTTTGGGATATCGTGGTGATTAGCTTGTTATTAGCATCGACAATTCTGGAAGGGGTAGGAATGTCTGTAACGGTTTGTCCCATGTTTGAACAACCAGCAGCCCACATGAAAACAATAACAAAACAAACGATTAGGAGTAAAAGCCGATAACGTTGCATTTTTTCCCTCCTAAAATACTTACTATTGAATCTTTGTTATTGTTTCCTTTGAATAAAATTGCTATGTAATTTCTCCGTACCAAAAATTCCCTGATAAATAGCAAAGGGTGTAGCTAACTACTAAAACGTAGTATTGCGACACCCTTTTTTTGACTCTATACTTTGGTTGCCCTTGTGGCAAATACATGATTACCAATTTGGGTAATGACAGGTAGTGTTTTTATCCATTTATCTGTGGCAATAACCGGATTATAAAAGAATAGAGCACCACCAGTAGGATCTTGTCCACTTAATGCGTCTACCGCTGCTTTCACAGACTCCTCATCTGGCTCGAGATTAATCGAGCCGTCTTGAACCGGTGAGAATTGGTACACCCGATGGTTTTTCTCTAAAATAATTTCCCGAATACTTTTCGGAAAATCAGGGCTTTGCATACGATTTAGTATAACTGCCCCCACAGCTACTTTACCCAAATAGGATTCCCCTCTAGCCTCGGCATGAATAAGCCTCGCTAAAAGTTTAATATCCTCTCTGGATACATCTCCCCGTGAGAGAACCATACCGTAGGATGAGATATTTACTGCCGGAATAATAAGACTTTGATCTGGATATATTGTAGTATTCTTTAGATTATTGGCACGCATCAATTGACCAAGTGATACATGATAATCTTTACACACCTGGTACAGGGTATCCCCTGGTTTAACTTTATAGCTTATTTCAGAATAAGATTGACCCGATTCGGAATTTTCAAATTCTAAACCGCCGGCACCGTCGCTAGTCCCTCCCACAGCTATTGTAGCACCCATAAACCCTGAGGTGACTGCTACCAAAACCGCCAATAATGTGGCGATTCTACGGTACTTCTTGTTCATAATTCCTCCTTTCTTACCCATCAGATAGTTTGTACAATTTTGTAAAGAATATACATTGAGGAAGAAAGGAGAAATAAATTTAAATGATTGAATAATACAATGTTATTTAAAATCTTCCACCCCCATAAGCTGAAAGCGGATGGCTGAGTTGGCTTACTTCGATAAAAAAATAAAACGCCCTAAGGCGTTATTTTCAAAGATTCGATTAACTATACATCGATCTCATTAAAGTTTTTTTCTTTAATTCCGCTCGGTTGTTAACATCCGTACCTGCCCCTGTTTTTTTGGGCAGTTGCTGTTTTAGTCTATTTTGTTCAAACTGACGTTGAGAATTCTCTACTTCTTGAATGGTTCTAATATTATTTTTATGCCATTCCCTTAGGATGCTGCCGATATATTTGAAATTATGTTTACCTCGTATTACTGCCTGTCTTAATGCTTCTAATATTAACTCAACCTCATGATCATCCAACCAGATGGTAATTTGTTCAATCTCCATGGGTGAAAGAAGCCTGCCAAATTCATTTTCAAAGGCATGACACAGATCTTGTTCTCCGGAAGATAAAACAGCACCCAGCTCCTCATTGGTATAAGCCTTACCACCTGGATTATGTATTTTTTCTGAAATTTTATCCAGTTCCTTCTTCTGGTTAAGAGCCCATACTTCCGATAGTTCAAAGACAAGGGGTTCAAAATCATACCCTTGTTTTACAATACCCTCTTCTCCAATATAGTAATTCGTTATACCTATTACCCTCTTGTCAAGCAATCCCTTGATTTGTTTTTCAATCTGAACCGGCTCCGCAGAAAGGCAACTGGCCAGTATCTCCGGGCTTGGCATTAATAGGTTTTCTTCATTGCGAAGCCTTAACAACTGAATAACTAACATCATTTCCGAATCAGTAATGCCAACATCCCGATAATACCTAAGAAATAAATTAGGTATTCCCGTAATTCCCCCAGAAAAAATAGCTGAACCAAAATAAACGGTCATGTTGGTAGCATCAAATTCTTTTTTTAGAGCCCGTCTATTATTCTGTGACATGCCCCCAACCCCCTCATATCCCTTACAAATATATTATGGCAAAATTTATACTCTTGTCCACATTAGTTTCTCGACAAAGTTAATTAAAATCTGGGCTTATCTGTTTTGATTAGCGTTACTCTTTCATCTAAGCCTTATAACACGATTTTCCTAAATTACAAATAGCAAGTTACAACTCCCTTCAAAATAAAAAATACAACAATAGGTTATTATATACTAAAAACGGGAGTGTCGCTATGTCCACAGATAATATATTTGATCATATTAAAACTTTACCGCATGACGAACAAAGGCAATTAGCAGATCATCTTCTCAATCATTTGTCGCAGAAACAGGAAGAGGAAGAGGATGATCAAGATTTTAGTCTGTATAACCTCGATATTTTCTAAAGGGCAGTGCTGAGGCATTGCTCTTTTTCCGTACTACCAAATAACAGATTCCCGAGTTAAGTAGTAAAAAACTGCAGGATATTCCGTTTTGTGCCACGAATTATTTTAGTTAAATAAAGAAAGAGCAGGTCATAGTATGGTTGTTGACATAAAGATTTTAGATAAGATTATTAAAGAGACGATTTCAACGATAAATCAAAGCAAAGAACAGATCTACTACATTGCAGAATCCGCCCGTATGGAGTTGCAAAGACTGGAAAATGAAATTAAAGAAGTAAGAAGCCGCTTATTCATAATCATTGATGAAGTTAATAAACTTGAACTTGAGGAACGAAAAACGAGGATCCGTCTAATGGATGTCAGTAGAGATTTTCGTAGCTACAAAGAAGAAGATATTAAAGAAGCCTACGAAAGGGCCCAAGTTACACAGTTAAAGTTAGTAATGCTTCGGGAAGAAGAAAAATCCCTGCGTTTTAAACGGGATCACCTTGAGATATCCTTTAAGCGTATGAAAGATACCGCAAGTCGTGCGGAACAATTAGTTTCCCAGGTTAGTGTAGCACTACAATTCCTAAGCAACGATTTATCTGGAGTAAGTGAAAAACTGACAGATTTGTACGATATTAAACAGCTTGGCCTTTCGATTATCCGTGCCCAGGAAGAGGAAAGGAAAAGAGTGGCCAGGGAAATCCATGATGGCCCTGCCCAATCGATGGCCCATATCGTTATGAGGACTGATTTTTGCTCAAAATTATTGGAAATAAACCCCAGTAAAGTTGGCGGTGAGTTAGTTTCCTTGCAACAACTTGTTCGCCAAAGCTTACAAGACCTTCGAAAAATTATTTTTGATCTCAGGCCAATGGTATTAGATGACCTTGGACTTGTTCCCGCGGTTAAAAAATACCTCGAAGTCTTTCAGACACAAAATAATTTGATGGTAGACTTTAACTTCATAGGCACGGAACAACGTTTTGATCCCTCAATGGAGGTAGCTGTCTTTAGAATTATTCAGGAAGCACTGGTAAATATAAAAAAACACGCCCAAGCCCAAAAGATTATTATAAAAATGGAGCTAATTTCCAAAAGAATTAACGTATCTATAATTGATGATGGTTGTGGGTTTTGCGTAGGCAGCATTAAACCCCGAGAAGACGGAAGTGGCTATGGACTGCTTGGGATGAAGGAAAGGATACAACTTTTAAAGGGTGCCCTGATGCTTAACTCAACTCCTGGTAAAGGGACAGAGATTCGTTTTTATTTACCATTGAAAAACTAACTAATCCTTACCTATTGAGAGTTTTTATAGCCTTCCATGGGTCAAGGATTGACTTGGGAGGTAAAGCAATGAAATTTATTAGAATACTTATAGCGGATGACCATGTTTTAATTAGGGAAGGCTTAAGGAAAATTTTATCCATTGAGCCTTGTATACAAGTGGTGGGTGAAGTATCTAACGGACAACAGGCCGTAGAATTTTGTGCCAAAAATTCAGTAGATATTGTTTTAATGGATATTAATATGCCTATGATGAATGGTATTGAAGCCTGTCGGCTGATCAAGGAAAATAGAACAAATATAGGCATCATTGCTCTAACTATCCACGATCAAGAGGATTATCTCTTTGAGCTTATCAAATATGGTATTTCCGGTTATATCTTGAAGGATGTTCACCCCGATCAGCTAATCAAGACTATTTTGGGGGTTGCCCGTGGAGAATCCTTTATTCCCCCCTCTCTTACATCCCGGGTACTGGCTGAGTTAAGCAGACTTGCCACAGTTAGTAAAACAGAAAAGAAACGCCAATGCCTAACGGAAAGAGAAATAGAAGTTCTTAGACAGGTTGCCAAGGGCAAAAGCAATAAGGCCATTGCCAATGCCTTATATATCAGTGAAAAGACTGTTAAAAATCACCTAACAAATATATTTCAAAAGATTGGTGTGGTTGACCGTACCCAGGCCGCCCTTTATGCCATAAAAGAAAAAATCGTTAACCTATAAATAATTGGCCATGTGCAATTGCCCATGGCCATAAGTCTGTATTAAAACATCAGGAATCTTTTTTTCAGTAATTTATAAAGTACCAGATAACCCACACCAACTGCCCCTATGATAATTAATGCAAAAATATGATACATGTCAATACGATTTTTTAGAGATTCTATCTTTTGATCCCTTTCAGCAATTTGCTCCTGGATATCTTCCTTTTCCCTGGCCACGATCTCCTGCTCAGACTTTACCCGAAGTTTTTCTTCCTGTAACCGAGTCATTTCTTCCTGTAAATGAGTATTGGCTTGACTGAGATCCTTAATTCTTTCTTGTAACATGTATTCACCGGACTGGCCAGTGGTTTCATTAAAGGCGTTCCACAATACCAACCCGTCATTCTTGTCTAACTTCACTCCGTTTAAATAAGCAATGGTCGGGGTAACATCACAGATGCTTATCGGTGGTATTGTTCCCCCACTTTTAAAGGGTAAACCTTTCATAATAAGTGGTGGTGCACCGAGGGTACCACAAAGAACAATCATCGAGCTGTCGTAGATATTTTCATCGTGTAATTTTTTTAAAAGACGACCGATCTGGGCATCGGTCTTGGTAACCGCCATTTTATATTCATTGCTGTTTACCCCATATTTCTTGTAAGACTCGCGAAGTTCCGGCAAAAGAATAATATTCATGTAGGATTGTTCCTCAGTCCACTCATTTAATAAATTATCAATAACCAATTCATCTTTACTATCAAAGGGACCTATACAGTTATGCCCCCCCTCTGCCAGCAAATGTTTTATATCCCCTTCAGCACCATAAAAACAGGTGTTAATTTGCTTTTCCTCCATAAATGCTTGAATAGACTTACCTTCCAGTATGTCTCCTGCCTGTATAAACTTGTGTTTATCCGGCAGCATACCTGTTAGGATGGATGCCACTGCAGCCTGCCTTGTATCTGGAAATACCGAAATGACCTTAGAAGCCCTAATCCCGGTTGTGGCTAAGCCGTTAATATTAGGAGCAGAGGTCTTTTGCAAGGTTTCATCCTGTAAGCCATCAGCAACTATCATAAAGATCTTACTGGTTACCTTTGAGTACTTTTCATTTTCCTGTTTAGTTATCGATTCTTCAGCCATTGTCTGGGTTGAAAAAGCAAACCAAACCAAAATTGCCATAACTAGTATAGAAGCTCTCTTTTGATACATCTGCTGGAACCCCCTCTGGGCAACCTTTTTTATTATATATATCGAGGTGTTGTCCAGCTTATGACCATTATTTTCCTATAATTATTGACAACTTACCCTTTTTTCCACATTTTAGTGTATATTATATTTATATTTGCTCATACTATTAATACTCCGCTTTGGTGAGTTCTATCTCTCCCGTCCAGCAAATAGCTGGGCTTTTTCTTTTTAGAAACCCGGAATAATAATTTAAATTAATATTTTCGAAAAAGCCTTGCCAGTGGCAAACTTTTTTGCTAAAATAGCTTTTGTCAGTGAAACATACCGGGATGTGGCGCAGCTTGGTAGCGCACCTGCCTTGGGAGCAGGGGGTCGCACGTTCAAATCGTGTCATCCCGACCAATCAAACCATCTAAAAAGGCTATTGCATTTTGCAATAGCTTTTTTAGATAACCCATCTTATTCAGTTATCGTGTGAGATAAATCAAGCGCATTAAAGTAAGTATCAATAATATCCTTGGCTTTTAAATTTAATTTAGTAGCCAGCTGTTTTAAGTTATGCCACATACCCTGTTCATAACAAACGGCCAACTCGTAAGTATCTTTTAATATGGAGCTTTCACCCAATAAAGTCTTTTTTACATCTTCTGAGATCGGTAATTCGACGAGAATTTCGTCTAATGGTTTATCTAGGATGGCATCAATTAGGGATAACATCCCAATTAAATAAAGCTCTGAACTCCTGTCCTTTAACCCTACCTTTGGTGCCATCTGCTCACAAAAATATGCCCTTGTTAAGGCCATTGAAAAAAGTTCACTTGGTTTCTCATCTCCTAAACCCTTAATTGCTACCAATAATAACCACCGTTGCAACCCTTTTGCGCCTAAAAGGGTTAATGCCTGTTTGATGGATTGGATTTGTGTTCTTAAACCAATGGCAGAGGAATTTATCATTTTGAGGAGTTTGTATGAGAGAGAGAGATCTGACTTGATCAGTCTTTCTATTGACTCAAAACTAAAATCTTGTTTATTTATCTCCTGTAAAATATGAAAATAAATCAATTTGTGGGTTGGTATATTTTTACCCGACAATATGATCGGTTTACTGAAAAAGTAACCTTGGAAATAGGTGTATCCTAATTTAACCGCTTCCTTAAAATCCTCATGGGTTTCTATTTTTTCCGCTAAGAATTTAATTCTATAATTGGCTAACCTTTTAATGATTTGAGCTTTTTCCTCTCGGCTTGTGTTTAGGAAATCAATTTTGATTATATCTGCCAATTCAATCAAAGGTGTATATTTTTTTTGATACACAAAATCATCCAGGGCAATAAGGTAACCCTTTCTTTTTAGTCTCTTGCAGGCATTCACTAATTTTTCATTTGGTTCGACATCTTCCAATACTTCTATGACCGTGGATTCTGCTGGTAGTATCGTTGCAAAATCTTGTTCAAGCAGATTATTGGAAAAATTTACAAATGCCCTTTTGCCCCTGGTCAATTTATTAAAGCCAATGACCATCATACTATTTAGGATCAGCTCAGACGTGGCCTGATCACCGTCTAAATTAGAATAGTAATTACTTAGACCAGATCTATACAGTAACTCATAGCCAAATAAATTTAGACCTTTATCGAAGATAGGTTGCCTGGCAACATATAATTCCATTTATACCCCATCCATTTCTTCATAAAATTTCCCCAGAACCAACAAATGATATTTTGAGCAATTCTATCATTCTTATTAATATAAGGGAAGAGATCTCGTTATAGTGTAATCCATTATTAATCAATATGTTATATTTGCAACCCTATTGACATAATTCTTAATTAAAGATCCTGTGGTTTTGTGTCATAAAAAACTAAGCTGACGTCAAATTCTTGGCGTCAGCTTACTATGTCTGGTGATCATCCTACTACTTATTAATTTTTTATATTTATTTTATTTGGATGCACAGCAAAGAAGAGGTTCTTGCTCACGGCCTCTTCTTTTTTTCACCAAACGGGTATGGCAAATTCGTGGGGTAAGGATGCTAACAAATTCATCCTGTCAAATTCACCGAACCTACCTGGTATTATCTGCATGCTGCCTCACTCTCTCGACAAATTGTTCCATCTTGGAAAAATCTTTATAGCCATTCACCTCCACGCCGCTGCTCACATCAACCACCGCAGGTTGAACAATTCGCATGGCTTCCGCCACATTTGCCGCCTGTAAGCCACCGGCGAGAATCAATGGCACTCTTAAATTTATCCCTTGGGTAAGCAACCAGTCAAATGTCCGACCGCTCCCGCCATAGGTCCCGCCCGCCGGTGCATCCAAGAGAATTCCGTCCACTGTATAGCGGCTTAGCCGATGCTTAAATTCGGCATCCCTGACCGGGAAGGCCTTCCAGACTAACTGCTGATACTGTGTATCAGCCGGCCCCTCGTCCCCATGGAGCTGGATAACATCCAAACCCAATGCCGCAGCATGCTGTTCAATTAACGGCCGGGGAGCATTCACAAACACCCCCACTTTGCTGATTCCCTTTGCCAACTTAGCTACTAATTTAGCTGCCCTACTCAAATCGATTTGCCTCCGACCGGGGGCAAAAACAAAGCCGGCATAATCAACACCCAGGCTGTTTACCAAGGCAATATCTTCCTCCCGTCGCAAACCACAAATCTTAATTTTAACCATTAACGCCAGCCTCCCTCAACTTGGCTAAGGCGGCTGCCTGATCCCCGGCCCGCATGAGGGCTTCCCCAATGAGAACTGCATTGACACCCAAAGCTTTTAGATAAACAATGTCTGCTGCGGTTTTTATGCCGCTGGCCGAGACTTTAACAATCGGCTCGGGAATCTGTGTTGCCAGTTGCTCTGTGGTCCGCAAGTCAACACTAAAATCATGTAAATTACGGTTGTTTATGCCAATTATTTTTGCCCCGGCCCCAAGAGCCAGTTCAAGTTCAGCTAAGTCATGCACCTCCACCAGACAAGCTAAACCAAGCTCGGTGGCCAGTCGGCAAAAATCCTTAACTTGCTTGCCCAGGACGGCAACAATCAATAAAATTGCATCCGCCCCAAGGAGCCGCGATTGATAAACTTGATACGGATCAATGATAAAATCCTTCCGTAATAACGGACAGGGAGTAACGCCTTTGACAAGGCCAATTAATTCTTCACTGCCGCCAAAGAACTTTGTTTCTGTTAAGACAGAAATGGCCTTGGCACCGCCCCTGGTATAGGCTGCGGCAATTTCCGGCGGGTCAAAATTTTTACGAATCATCCCTTTAGCCGGTGAAGCTTGCTTGATTTCGGCAATCACGCTCATTTCAGCTTTGCCGTGCACTGCCGCCGTAAAATCACGCACCGGTTTGACCTGCTCCAGTTCTTTTAGCAATATCGGCAACGGTTTTTGGACCCTTTGCAAGGCAACCTGCTGTTGTTTCTGCTGCACTATTTGATCGAGAATCATGCACTCAACTCCTGACTTTTTTTAATAAATGCATCCAACTTAGCTGAGGCTGCACCCGAGTCAATCAAGCCTGCGGCAATTTTTATTCCTTCTCCTAAGTCACCGGCGGCATTGCCAACCCAAAGGGCCGCCGCACTGTTTAACAATACGATGTCCCGTGCCGGCGTTAATTCTCCTGCCAAGACACGGCGAATCAACGCCGCATTTTCCACTGCGTCCCCGCCGGCCAAAGCGGCACTTGGGGCATATTTAATGCCATAGGTACGGGGGTCAATGGTATAATCGGTGATCCTTTCACCCCGCACTTCACTAACAAAGGTGATATTCGTCGTCGTAATTTCATCCAGCCCATCGGCACCATGCACCACCAGCGCCCGCCGGACTCCCATTTGTTGCAGGACTGCGGCTACCGGCCGGGTATAGCTGCGGTCATAAACACCCACCACCTGTCCGGTAACCTTTGCCGGGTTAACCAGGGGGCCTAATAGGTTAAACACCGTACGAATTCCCAGTTCCCGTCGGATGCCGGCAACCTGCCGCAGGGCGGGATGATAGCTTGGCGCAAACAGGAATCCGATCCCCACCTCATTGATACAATGCACCATCTGCCTGGTGGCCAGCCCAATATTAATGCCCAACACCTCCAGCACATCGGCACTGCCGCTCCGGCTGGAAACCGCACGATTGCCGTGTTTTGCCACTTTAATCCCGGCGGCGGCGGCAACGATGGCCACGGCCGTGGAGATATTAAAGGTCCTGCCGCCATCCCCGCCGGTACCGCAGGTATCAATACTATCACCGGGCAAATCAATCGGTATTGCCCTGGACCGGATTGCTCCGACAAAACCAAGCAGTTCATCGACTGTTTCTCCCTTGCTGCCCAGTGCCACAAGGAACCCCGCGGTTTGGGCGACAGTTGCCTTGCCGCTGACGATTGTCTCCATGACCGCCATTGCTTCTTGTTCGGTTAAGTTTTCTTTACGAATTACTTTTTTAAATAACTCCTGTAACAAGCTATCTCCTCCGCTCATCTCAGCTCTGCTGCTGATTCATTTCATCCCAAACACCCAGATAGTTTTGCAGCAGCACCTTACCCTGCTCGGTCAGCACGGATTCCGGATGAAACTGCAGACCGTATACCTCAAAGGCCTGGTGCTTCATGCCCATCACGGTCCCATCCAAGGTCTGTGCGGTAACCTCCAACACCGGCGGCAGGCTTTTTCGTTCAATGACCAGGGAATGGTAGCGGGCTGCACGCAGGGGGTTGGGCATTCCCGCAAACAACCCTTGACCGTTATGCAGCACCGGCGAAGCCTTGCCGTGGATTACCTGGTCCGCCTTTACAATGGACGCACCATAGGCAGCACCAATGGCCTGGTGGCCAAGGCAAATCCCCAGCAGCGGTACTTTGCCTGCCAGCTTACGTACCAGTTCCACACAAATACCTGCCTCTTCGGGCCGGCCCGGTCCGGGGGACAGAACAATCCCTCTGGCCCCGGCTGCAACAACCGCCTGGACTGACAGGGCATCATTTCTGACCACTTCAACCTCTGGGTATAATTCCCCCAAGGCCTGGTACAGGTTATAGGTAAAGGAGTCATAATTATCGATGAGGATAATCACGCCAACACCTCCTTTAAGGCCATGGCCTTGTTTAATGTTTCCTGATATTCCATTTCCGGCACCGAATCGTAAACAATGCCCGCTCCCGCCTGAACATAGGCCTGCCCGTCTTTAAAAACAATGGTGCGAATGGCAATACACATGTCCAGGTTGCCGGTATAAGCCAGATACCCCACCGCACCGGCATAAATGCCACGCCTCACCTCCTCCAAATCATCAATAATGGTCATGGCACTGATTTTAGGAGCACCGGAAACAGTGCCTGCCGGCAAGCAGGCAATCAGCGCATCAAAACCAGTCCGATCCGGCCGCAGCTGACCCGTTACGGTGGAAACCAGATGCATCACATGGGAATAGAAATCCACCTCCAGCCACCGCTCAACCTTGACACTGCCAAAACAGGCTACTTTACCCAGGTCATTCCTTCCCAAGTCCACTAACATCACATGCTCAGCCAACTCCTTTGCATCGCTCAGGAGTTCTTCCTTCATTCTTGCGTCTGCCTCCGGATTCTGACCCCGGGGCCGGGTGCCGGCAATGGGGTTTGTCTTGACCAACTTATCCTGGACACAAACCAGACTCTCGGGTGAGGCACCCACCACCTGATAGGTGCCAAAATCAATATAAAAAAGATAGGGTGACGGATTCAGCCCACGTAGTTTGCGGTAGGCCACAAAGGGGTCTGCACTTGTCTCAATGGTAAACCTCTGTGATAGAACAACTTGAAATGCATCTCCCTCTTGAATGTGTTCCTTTGCCTTTCTGACTTTGTCACAAAATTGCTCCTTGGTGCAGCCAGCCCTTATCCGCAATGGACCCTCGGATGCCGCCAAGGGATGCAGCTGGTTCCTGGTTCTCAGCCTGCTTTGCCTTAATTTCAGCCGCTCAACCACTGCCTCATAGGTTATGTCTTGATCCGGCCTGACGTTATATACCAGGTGAACCAGATGATGGTAATGGTCATAAATCATAACTTCCTGATAAAACATGAGGCAGGCTTCCGGGGTTTGTAATTGATCAAAGTTTTGATCCGGAATTTTTTCATATTGACGGCTGTAATCATAGCCCAGATAACCGATTCCACCACCCATAAAGGGAGGCATTTCACCACTGCCGTGATCCTGCACGGACGGCATCAGTTGTTCGACAATTTGGAGCAACTGGCCTTGACTTACCGTGGTTTTGCCCTTTTCTTCGATGGTAACCCGGTCCCCGCTGCTGTAAATTGTCCGATAGGGATTACACCCCAACAGGGAATAACGTCCCCATCTTTTGCCGTTTTCCGCACTCTCCAGCAAAAACTTACGCTCCCCTTCTAAGCTGTAAAACAAGCTGATGGGGGTTAACTCGTCGGCCATAAAGGTCAACATTACCGGCACAAGCAAATTTGCCGCCTTGCCTTTTAAAAATTCCGTTTTTTCGGGATGGATCAAGCTATCCGCTCCTTTCTTAACATAAAAAAGCACAACTCATCCCATGGGACGAGTTGCGCTCGCGGTGCCACCCAAATGCAGCCGGTATTCAGGTAAAAAACAGACAGTTCGACGCTCCGGTATAAAAAAAGCATTTCATCCCTTAGGACGAAATGCTTACGCATCCGCTGTGCCACCTAAATACAGCCATCTTAGCCAGGTACGGAAAAAATTCGATACCCTGTCTTTTTAACGGTAGACTACCGGTTACGGCTACTGCAACTTCGCCTCACTTCTCCCAGGTCCATTCAACAGCAACCGTGGCACCGGATTCACACCATCGCCGGCTCTCTGTTCCCTAAGTTCGCTGCCTACTCTTCCTGTTCATCGAATTTAATTTATTCAACAATTGTTAAGTACAAAGTATAACTTCCTTTCCCGAAAAGTCAAGAAAAAAATAATAACAAAAATTGTTTACAATTCCACACATTAATAATATAATGTCCGATAACAATATTAAAAAATTATTGCAGGTGAACATCATGTTAGAGAATAAACAACGGGCTTGTCAACTTGATAACGGTTATTGGTGCAGCTTTTTTACCCAAGGCTATTACTTTAGCGTTGGTTATTTTGCTTTCACCAAAAACTGTATAAAAGACAAATCCTTTGGGGGAATCTCTGGCACGCTGGAATGATATAAAATATCTTTATTAGGTTCTTTATATTTATTTATCGGATTATACAGCAAAGAAGAGGTTCTTGATCAAGAGCCTCTTCTTTTTTTACTAAACTCGTGTGGCAAAATTCGGATTTACAGGAGGTCAATCATGTCAATCGTTATGAGAATCAGTCAACCGCAAAACGGTTATTGGTGCAACTTTTTTACCCAAGGCTATTACTTTAGCGTTGGTTATTTTGCCTTCACCAAAAAACCTTATACCTGACAAACTCTTTAAAGAATCCTAGCCGTGACCAATTTGATATAAAAAACCCAGCGTAGGGATTTTATATTTATCTGGATACGCTTAAGAAGAGGTTCTTTCTAAGAGCCTCTTCTTTTTTTTGAATCCTTGCAAAAATCACAGTAGGGCATTTTCCGCTTCTAATTTTTAACCTTGGTTCGGGCTATGTCGTATCCGCATTATTTATTTCTTAGGAGGTAACGTTATGTTAATTGTTCTCAGATCAAAGGCCCCGCAGGAAGAAGTGGAGAAAATTCACCATGGGTTGCTGCAAATGGCAGTAGAAAGTTCCTTTGTTGCCGGACCCCAGCAAAGTGTTTTTGCCTTAACCGGAGATACCAGCAAACTGAACCTGACAGCGATCACAACCAACCAATATGTTGAAAAAGTAATGAACATTCAACAGCCCTATATGCTGGCCAGCCGTACCTTCCAGCCCTCCGATACCACCATTGAAATTGGCGGTTGTAAAATCGGCGGCGGCCACAGGGCCGTCATCGCAGGACCCTGCTCGGTGGAAAGTGAGGAGCAAATGATCCAAACAGCCACCCTTGTGCAAAGTCATGGGGCCTCTATGCTGAGGGGCGGGGCTTACAAACCCCGCACCTCACCTTACAGTTTTCAGGGCTTAGGGGAAACAGGACTAAAGATACTGGCCAGGGCTAGGGAAGCCACCGGCCTGCCCTTTGTAACAGAAGTGATGTGCTTGGAAACCTTTGATCTGGTTGAGGCCTATGCAGATGTCATCCAAATTGGCACAAGGAATATGCAGAACTTTCCGCTGCTAAAAAGAGCCGGCAAAAGCACGAAACCCATTCTGCTAAAACGGGGACTAAGCGCTACCTTGGAAGAATTTCTGATGTCCGCGGAATACATTATGGCCGGCGGCAACTACAATGTCATCCTATGTGAGCGAGGTATCCGAACCTTTGATACCTATACCCGAAATACCCTTGATATCAGCCTGATTCCGGCGGTTAAAGAGCTCAGCCATTTGCCCATTATTGTTGACCCCAGCCATGCCTGCGGCAAATGGTCCATGGTGGAACCCTTAGCCAAGGCTGCCATAGCCGCCGGGGCAGACGGACTGATTATCGAAGTGCATCATCAGCCGGAACAGGCCTTATGCGATGGAGCCCAATCCCTAAAACCCCAAAAATTTGGCTCCCTCATGTCCTCTGTCTTCAAAATGATGGGCACAGTATAATAACACAGCGAGGTAATTATGAACAGTTTTAAAAATATTATGATTCTTGGCCTGGGACTAATTGGTGGTTCCATGGCCTTGGCCCTTAAAAATTCCGGCTTTCCAGGCAAGATCATCGGTTTTGATTTAGACAGGGAAAACCTCTACGGAGCCTTAGGGGCCAGCGCCATTGACATTGCAGCAGAAACCCTGCCGGCAGCCCTTGGCTATCCGGGGCTGGTTATTGTGGCCATACCTTTAGGTGCTTATCCAGAAACCTTTCAGGCAATGGCCCGTATCATTGGTGATCAGGAGATGGTCGTTACGGATGTGGGCAGTGTTAAAACCCACATTCATGACCTAGCCTGTCAGCATCTTCCACCGACGGTACCTTTTATTGGCGGACACCCCATGTCCGGCTCAGAAAAGGGAGGCTTTCCGGCAGCTACCCCTTACTTATTTGAAAATGCCTATTATTTTTTAACCCCGGCCAAGCAAGAGAATCAGCCGGTTATGGCCGCCTTGATGGAGGTCATCCAAAGCATGGGTGCTCTGCCGGTCCTGATATCGCCGGCTGAACATGATCGTATTGTGGCACAAATAAGTCATGCGCCCCATGTATTGGCATCGTTATTAGCCAATACCTTGGCCGGCAACGACTCCCTTCGTCATTCTGCCTTTGTTGGAGGCGGCTTTCGCGACACCACCCGCATTGCCTCTGGCAACCCTGATCTCTGGAAGGATATTTTAATTTATAACAAGCGAGAAGTTTTGCTGGCACTGCAAACCATCGAAAATATACTGGCCGAAGTAAAAGACATCGTACGGGAGCAAGATCAAGCCAAATTGCTTGAATTTTTCCAGAGGGCCAAATTAATCCGCGATGGTCTACCCAAGCATGGCAAGGATTATTTACCCGTTCTTTATAACATCATCGTAGATGTTCAAGACAGACCGGGAATTATCGGCCAATTAACCAAGATTGTCGGTGACCACCATTTAAATATCCGGGAAATAGAAATTCTGCATGTACGTGACAACGCCAGGGGGGCCCTTCGCATCGGCTTTACCACTGCCAAGGAACAGTCCTTTGCCACACAATTATTGGCAGCCCAAAACTTTGTTGTTACCTGTGTCTAAGGAGGTTTTCATCCATGCTGATTATCCATAAAATCGGAAAAATCTTTGGTACGATGACAGTGCCCGGTGATAAATCCATCTCGCACCGAGCCGTTATGCTGGCCGCCATCAGCAAAGGAAAAAGTATGCTTGAGGGTCTTTCAGACGGACAGGACTGTTTAAGCACCATCCACTGTTTTCGGGCCCTGGGCATTGATATCATACCAAAGGGGCAAGGGTTAGAAATAGCAGGCAAGGGACTTTACGGCTTACAAGAACCCTTGGAGATACTGGATGCGGGAAACTCCGGCACCACCATGCGGCTGCTGTCCGGTATCTTGGCCGGACAAAATTTTTTAAGCATTCTCACCGGCGACCAATCCTTACGGCAGCGTCCGATGGACCGGGTAGCATTGCCCTTAAAGCAAATGGGAGCCCATGTGGATGGCAGGGTAGCGGGAAAATACGCACCCTTAGTGATCCGGGGCGGCACTTTACAAGGTATTACCTGGCAAACTCCCGTAGCCAGCGCCCAAATAAAATCGGCCATTCTGCTGGCAGGACTATACGCCACTGATCAAACCACTGTGCAAGAACCAATCCTGTCGCGGGATCATACCGAACGCATGTTAGCCCATTTCGGTATGCCTGTGGAACGCAGGGGCACGGCTGTTACGGTCAGCAGTGGCATTTTAGAAGGACAGTATCTTAAAGTACCGGGGGATATTTCCTCAGCTGCTTTCTTCATCGTTGCCGCCGCCGCTCAGCCCGGCTCGCAGTTAGTTATTAAAAATGTCGGACTTAACCCTACCCGAACAGGAATTATTGATGTTTTATGCCAAATGGGGGCAGATATTAAAATAGACAATCGATCCAGCAGCGGCAGTGAAGAAACCGGCGACCTTATCATCCAAGGTGCGACCCTGCAGGGCACAGAAGTTAATCCGAAGATCGTCCCCCGTTTAATCGATGAAATTCCTGTTTTGGCCGTTGCGGCTGCCTTAGCCCAGGGTGTGACACGCATTAAGGGGGCCGCTGAACTCAAGGTCAAAGAATCCAATCGTTTGGCCGCTATGGCCAGCGAACTGCGGAAAATGGGTGTTAAAATTTGCGAACTGCCTGACGGACTGGAAATTGAAGGGCCAACTAACCTGCGGGGTACCGCCGTCAACAGTTACCACGATCATCGCATCGCCATGGCGATGGCCATTTGCGGCCTTTTTGCTCAGGGCGAAACAATGATTGCCGATAGTGCCTGCATTGACATCTCCTTTCCGGGTTTTTACTCTTTGCTGCGCCAGGTCGCCAGGTAACACACACCAAGAGGTGAAATGATGAAATTGGGTTATCTTGGGCCTGCCGGGTCCTATCGTTCGCATTAATTTGACTCGCATTGAGTCCCGCCCGGCCAAGCACCGAATGGGTAAGTATATTTTCTACAATGACCTTTTAGGGCATTACCAAGATGATTTAAGGGCCGGGGTTTTGCAGGAGATCAACAGGCAGGTCTGCTGGCTTAAAGTACTCGGCTCATATCCAAGGGATACCGGAGAATCTAAAGGCAGGTAGGAGGTTAAGGTTATGCTGCGTTTTTTAACCGGCGGCGAATCGCACGGCCCAGGTTTAATGGGCATTATTGAAGGATTCCCCGCCCAAGTGGCTATTAACCCGGATGCCATCAACCGTGATCTGGCCCGCCGCCAGCATGGCTATGGCCGGGGTGGCCGCATGAAAATCGAATCAGACAAAATACAAATTTTATCCGGACTGCGGGGCGGTAAAACCCTCGGTAGTCCACTGAGCTTTACCATTGTTAACAAAGACTATGAAAACTGGCTGCCCTATATGGACCCCTGTCAGATTGACGGAGAAAGTAAAAAAGTCACCGCGCCCCGACCGGGCCACGCTGACTTGCCTGGCAGCATCAAATATGGCTTTGACGACATTCGCAATGTACTGGAACGCAGCAGTGCCCGTGAAACTGCCGCCCGGGTAGCCATTGGCAGCATCATCCGGCAACTCCTGCAAAACTTTAACATTCAGGCTGCTTGTCATGTGGTAAGCATCGGGGGTATCGCCGTCAATACCCTTAACCCCTCTTTTCATGATTTAGCCAAGGCCGAGCAATCACCGGTTCGTGTCATTGACAGCCAAGCCGCCGAAAGGATCATGAAGCTGATTGACCAAACTAAAATGGAAGGTGAGTCCTTGGGTGGTGTATTTGAAATTATGATTACGGGTGTACCGGTGGGACTTGGCAGCTACGTGCAGTGGGATCGTAAACTGGATGCCCGGCTGGCCTATGCGCTCCAAAGCATTCAGGGAATTAAAGGTGTCGAATTTGGCGGCGGTTTTGCCTGTGCTGCGCAAAGGGGTTCCCAGGTCCATGATGAAATATTTTATCATTCTGACCGGGGCTATTATCGCCGGACGAACCATGCCGGCGGTATCGAAGGCGGCATGTCTAACGGGCAGCCTATCGTTATCCGTTGCGCCATGAAACCCATCCCAACCTTAACCAAGCCATTACGCACCGTAGATATTAACACCAAGCAACCCTGCACAGCCGCCATTGAGCGCAGTGATATCTGCGCCGTACCAGCCGCCGCCGTGGTCGGCGAAGCAGTGGCCCTTACCGTTATCGGAGAAGAATTTCTGCGCAAATGCAGCGGCGACAGTCTGGAGGAGATAACAAAGCAATGGAAACACTGGCAGTCTCTTTAGGAGAAAAAAGTTACAATATCTATATTAAAGAGGGTATCCTGGCCGATCTGGCCGCCTATAGCGGCGTGGCTGACAAATGGTTTATTCTTACCGACGAAAACCTGGATCGTTTATACGGTACAGCCCTGGCCGCCGCCCTGGAGGGTCTGCCCTATGCAAAATTTGTGCTGCCGCCGGGTGAAACAAGCAAAAGCTTTCATATGGTAGAAACAATCATTGATGCGATGCTGGCTGCCGGTCTTACCCGCCATTCGGCGATCATCGCCTTTGGCGGCGGCGTTGTGGGTGATCTGGCGGGGTTTTGCGCCTCCATTTATATGAGAGGCATTCGCTACCTGCAAATACCCACCACCTTATTAGCCCAAGTGGACAGCAGTGTCGGCGGCAAAACCGGCATCAATGTAAGTCAGGGCAAAAATATGGCCGGTACTTTTTATCAGCCCCAGGTGGTACTCATTGATACCGGGTTGCTGGCAACCCTGCCCCAGAGGGAGTTTACCGCAGGTCTGGGCGAGGTCATTAAATATGGCCTGATTTATGATTATCAGTTGCTACAAAGCATTAAAAATAATTTTGTTCGATTTTACAACCTGGATTTTGCCGCCTTGAACAGCCTGATTAGACAATGCTGCCAAATTAAGGCCAGCATTGTGGGACAGGACGAAACCGAAAGGGACCTTCGCAAAATCTTAAACTTCGGCCATACCATTGGCCACGCCATTGAAACCTTGACCCATTATCAGCGTTATTTACACGGTGAAGCGGTATTAATCGGGATGCATTATGAAAGCCTGTTGGCTAAAAAGATGAATCTCATTTCCGAAGCATACAGCCAGGAAATTGCGGATTTGATTGGCAGGACGAACATATCTGCTGATCTAACGGATTTTTCCCTAACCAGTCTGGTAGAACAGATGCGTACAGACAAAAAAAATCAGGACGGTATCCTTTCCTTCATTTTGCCAACGGGCTTGGGGCGCGTTACCGAATACACCTTGACACCTCAACAAACCCTTGCATTGCTTAGCAGATAAAGGAACCGAAATAAGATATAACCGATAAACGATAAAACACAGGCAGGTGTAGTGAATGCTGGATGTACTGCGAGCAGAAATTGATCAGTGTGACTCGATCCTTGCGGAAGCATTAGGCCGACGCTTTCTGGCCGCTGCCCGCATGGCCGCCTATAAAAAAGAATGCGGCATGGCTGTTTATCAGCCCGAACGGGAAGCTGCTGTTTTAAACAAACTTGCCGCTAACCTGAAAAATCAAATATACGGAGCGGAAATACAAGAACTGTACCAACACATTTTCCAACTGAGCCGCCGGGTGCAGAGCCGGCAGGTATTTTCCTCTAACATCGTTCTCATCGGCTTTATGGGCAGCGGCAAAACAACCCTGGGCCGTCACCTGGCTAAAATCAGCGGTTTTACCTTTTACGATGTGGATCGTATGATCGAACAGCAAACCGGCCAATCAATCCCAAACATTTTCAGTATGCATGGGGAAAAATATTTTCGCGCCCGGGAGCGGGAAGTTATTGAACGCCTTAGCACAGTAGAACAGGCTATTATTTCCTGCGGCGGCGGCGTTGTCATCGAGGACGCCAATGTAACTTGCCTCAAACAAAGGGGTAAACTCATCTGGCTTAAAGCAGAGCCGGCAACTCTTTTGGCGCGGCTAAGGCATCAGCATGACCGTCCGTTGCTTAAAGATAAAAGCCTTGCGGACATCAAAAGCCTGCTCCAAGAACGTCTTCGTCTATATAGCGCCGCCGCTGATTACGAAGTAACAACCGATGGGAAATCGATCTCTGCCATCGGCGATGCTATCCTTGGTCTGCCCTTTGTTTAATGTCAGACAACTAAGCTGACGTCAAATTCTTGGCGTCAGCTTAGTATGCCTTGTGATCATCCGACTACTTCGTAGCCTGCCTCTTCAATGGCTTTGGCTAATTCTTCCCTTGGGGCTGTGCCAGCTACCACAACCTCTTTTTGTCCTAGATCTACCTTCACATCTGCCACCCCAGCAACGGCCTTGAGGGCCTTTTCCACAGCAGCCTGGCAATGACCACAACTCATTCCTTCTACCTTAAGTAAAATCTCACTCATTTGATCACCTCCCTTCAAGCCGTAGGGTCATATCTCTTTAACAGCAATGAATTTGTTACCACCGATACGGAACTAAAGGCCATCGCTGCCCCGGCCATTACCGGAGTAAATAAGCCAAAAACCGCCAGGGGTATACCAATGATGTTATAAAAGAAAGCCCAAAAGAGGTTCTGTCTAATTTTTCGTAAGGTCTGCCTGGATAGTCTGATGGCCGAGGCAATGGTTCTTAAATCACCGCGCATCAAGGTAATCGCTGCACTCTCGATGGCCACGTCTGTACCAGTACCGATGGCCATTCCTACATCTGCCGTGGCCAGTGCCGGTGCATCATTAATGCCGTCACCGACCATCGCCACAACCTTGCCGGCATTCTTTAGTTTCTCAACTTCTTCCGCTTTGTGTTCTGGCAATACCTCTGCAATAACCTGATCAATGCCCACCTGGCCAGCAATGGCCTCCGCTGTACGTCTTTGGTCGCCGGTCAGCATATATACTGCCAGTCCCATTTTTTTCAGTTCAGCAATGGCTTCTTGGGCATTGTCCTTTACGGTATCCGCCACCGCCACTAATCCTGCCAGATTTCCACTGGTCATGGCAATCATGACGGTCTTTCCTTCCTCTTCCCACTTATTTTTTTCTGTTCTTACAGATGCTAAATCAATATTTAAAGCACTGGCTAAGGCTTCATTTCCGATATACCAGACATCTTGTCCCAGATTGAATCGAATCCCTTTACCCGGCAGGGCCTCGAATTCAGTGGTTTCTAATAATGTCAGCTGACGCCCCTGGGCTTCCTTAATGATGGCCTGCCCCAATGGGTGCTCAGATTTTTTCTCCCCAGAGGCAACGGCCTGTAAAACCTCGTTTTCACGAAAGGACGGTAAAACAAATAAATTTGTGAGGGATGGTTCCCCTTTGGTAATGGTGCCTGTTTTATCCAGTACGATTGTATTCAATCGACCAGCTCTTTCCAGATGCTCACCACCTTTAATTAATATCCCCTTTTCTGCACCAACTCCCGTGCCTACCATAATGGCGGTAGGTGTTGCCAATCCCAAGGCACAAGGACAAGCTATGACCAATACTGTGGTCATGTGGATTAATGCTTCCGTAACACCATAACCGGCTAAATACCAACCGATAAAGGTGAAGATAGCAATGGCTACCACCGCTGGCACAAAAATACCGGAAACCCGGTCAGCCAATCTTTGAATCGGTGCCTTAGAACCCTGGGCTGCTTCTACCATGCGTATGATCTGCGCGAGAGTGGTATCTTTGCCAACCTTGGTGGCGCGGAAAGTGAAGCTGCCTTGTTTATTTACCGCTGCCCCCACAACTTCGTCATCCGGTCCTTTTTCCACTGGGATGCTTTCACCGGTTAACATGGATTCGTCCACATTGGATAAACCCTCTATGACCACGCCATCCACGGGAATTCTTTCCCCGGGGCGAACCAGGATGACATCCCCCACTTCTACTTCCTCAATGGGGGTATCCACCTCCACACCGGCCCTGATTACTCTGGCAGTATTGGGCTGTAACCCCATTAATTTTTTGATGGCTTCGGAGGTTTTCCCTTTAGCTATAGCCTCTAGTAATTTCCCTAGTAATATAAGGGTAATAACAACGGCTGCTGATTCAAAGTACAGGGGAGTCAAATCCTTTATCACGGCAATTAGGCTATAGAAATAAGCCACTGAAGTTCCCAATACCACCAATACATCCATATTGGCGCCGCCTGTTTTTAGGGCATGATAAGCACCCCGATAAAATTGTCCTCCGGCGTAAAACTGTACCGGTGTTGCTAAGATCAGTTGAATCCACGGATCAATCATAAACTGATGCCAACCCAACACCTCAGCCACCATCATCCAGGCCAATGGCAGAGATAAAACCGTGGCCAAGACAAACTTAAAAATCATGCGGCGAATTTCCCTTTGATGTGCCTGTTGTTCCCGATCTCTGGAATCATCTGTGACCTTCTGGGCCCCATAACCGAGCTTTTCTACCGTTTTACGTATTTCACCTATATTGGTTAAACCGGAAATATACTCTACGGCTGCCCGACCTGTGGCCAAATTTACGGAGGCCCTTTGTACACCGGACAAGGAATTTAGCCTTTTTTCCACTCTGGCAGAGCAAGCAGCACAAGTCATGCCTGAAATGGCCAACTCAACTGTTTCCACTGGTACGTCATAACCAAGATCACGTACCTTGTCGATAATATTCTCTACCTTGGTTTGACTGGCATCATAGGATACCACAGCCTTTTCCGTAGCAAGATTTACACTGGCCTCTAGGATCCCCGGTGTCTTTTTTAGCACCCGCTCTACCCGGCTAGAACAGGCGGCACAGGTCATACCGGATACAGGGAGAGTGCAAGTCGTTAATTTTTGCTCCATTCCTCTTTCACCCCTCATCATCTCATCATTTTAAAAATTGTTTTTAATACTTCATCGATCACTTGCTCATCACCAGCCTGAAGCTGCTCCTTGATGCAGGACTTCATATGTTTTTCTAACAATAATTTGGCCACTCCATGCAAAGCAGAGTTGGCTGAGGAAATCTGATTTAATATTTCATCACAGTAAGCATGTCTTTCTATCATGCCTTTAATACCGCGTAATTGCCCCTCTATGCGGTTAATCCTATTTACAAGCTCTTTGATTGTCTTTTCATCATGGTGACTGAGCCTATTCTTCATTTCTTCCTGACAACCTAGACAGGAAGCCCTTTTATCGCTGTCCATTCTGATCACCGCCTTTACCAAAATAGTATACCCCCCTACCCTATATGTCAATGCATAAAATAAAAAAGCACCGGATTTAACCGATGCTACTTAATAAATTGCAATTCTCTTAGACTTTTATATTTTCTCTTGTATGTTTTACCTACATTTTTCTGCTCTTCATAAATGATTAGGAAGGCATTCACTTCATCTTCAGATATTTTTCTATTTAATTGAAGATAATTCAAAAAACACATGAGCATGTCATCGTTTTCACATAATAACTCGTGCAATTTGTACATTATAAATGACCCACCTCCCCTTTTGTAAAAAAAATCTGTCATTTATTTTGCAAATTCTACATTTCACAAGCATAATCCTTTTTTTGTACGAATTTTTAATAAAAAAGATAAAAAAACAGAAGGACACGGTGCCTTCTGTTTTTTTATCTTTTTTTATTGCCTTGGTCTGCTTCGTTTTTAATATCTGCCAATTTCCCTAACCCAACCGAAGGGGTCTTTCTCCCTACCATATTGTATATTAACAAGTTTATCATAAAGCATTTGAGTCACCGAACCAACCTGGTCGGCATTGATTGTATACTCTTTTTCTTTATAATATAAAGAACCAACCGGGGAAATTACAGCCGCAGTACCGGAACCAAAGGCTTCGGTAATATCTCCCGTGTTAATTCCCTCAATCACTTCGTCAATGCTTATTAATCTTTCTTCTGTTTCCAGACCAAGATAATTGGCAAGCTCTAATACAGAGGCACGAGTAATACCCGGTAAAATGGAGCCAGTTAACTTAGGAGTTACTAACTTATTACCAAAAACAAAGAACATATTCATGGCGCCAACTTCTTCTACATATTTGCGCTCACGACCATCCAACCACAGTACTTGAGAATATCCCTTTTGTTGAGCCCGATGGCCTGCCATTAAACTGGCAGCATAGTTGCCACCTGTTTTAACGTCACCAACACCACCTATATTTGCCCTTATATAGGTATCTTCTACATAAAGCTTTACCGGCTTAAATCCACCCTTATAGTAGGCCCCAACCGGACTTATAATAATGAAAAAGATATATTCCCTGGATGGATGAACCCCTAGAAAAGGTTCCGTTGCAATCATAGCGGGACGGAGATAAAGGGAGGTTCCTGGTTGCTTAGGCAGCCACCTTTTTTCCTCCAATACCAGTTCCGTAATTGCTTGCATGATATCTTCCTCAGGAATGGTGGGCATAACCAAACGTGCCGCAGACCGATTCAACCTTCTAGCATTTTGATCCGGCCTAAATAAAAGGATTCTGCCATCCTCCGCGGCATAGGCCTTTAATCCTTCGAAAATTTCCTGGGAATAATGTAATACGCAGGATGAAGGGTCGAGATGAAAGGGCTTATATTTTTCGATACGGGGTTCCATCCATGCATTATCTGTATATCTCATAGTAAACATACGATCAGTAAAGATGCTGCCAAATACCAGTTTGGATTCGTCTTGATAAAGAGGTTTTTGTTCGTTGTCCCCTAGTTGCTCTAAGGTAATTTTCATAATATTCACACTCCTGTTTTATAGCAACCCTGTTCTTATTTTAAAACATTCTTTCCGGGGATTCAATTATCCTTTGCATGGACTAATTAATGTTTTCACAAAATATCAATAGGGAATGCCGCAAAACATCGTGGTAAGCGACATCCCCTATTTAGTTTATGAGATATTTTCTTGCAGTACCGCTTTATATAGTTCCTGTAATTGATCCACTAGTTCTTTTAATAATACCCCATCTTCATTGATGGCTGCCTTTTCGATGGCTGCCCCACTGATTGTGAATTCAGGAAAACCATAAGCTCCCCCTGATCCCTTTAAACCATGCCCAATATAGCGAATAGTAGGAAAATCATTGCTCTCCACAGCTTGTTTGAGCCTTGCCATTTCTTCCTCTAGATCATGTAGATACCAGGGTATCAGCGCTTCAATCCCTTTATCCCGGGTTCGCCCTTTTTTGCCTGCCTCCCCGGATAAAGCAAGATATTGTTTGATCGTCTGAATTAATTCATCTCGTTTTACTGGTTTGGCCAAATATCCATTACAGCCGGCAGCAATGCATTTTTCATAATCACCTTTCATAGCGTGGGCTGTAAGGGCAATGATCGGTAGTTCCTTAAATTGATCCTGTCTGCGAATCAGACTGGTGGCCTCATAGCCATCCATAACCGGCATTTGCATATCCATTAAGATGAGATCAAATTTTTCCTGTGCCAATCTTTCTAAGGCCCGCAACCCATTTTCAACCACTGTTAGCTTAAATTCATCGGCCAATAAATGTTCTACTAAATACTGGTTAAAGTGGTTATCTTCAACCAACAATATATTAGCACTTTTCTTTTTATCATTTTTCTTGTTGCAAGAGGTCACCCCTTTTAGAAGCTCATTTAATTCTACCAATAGCATATTAGGATGGACTAAGCTTTTGTTAAGTATTTTTTCATACATATCATTAAGCCGTTGGTAATCCTCTGGGGTGAGGTCTTTTCCGGTATTGATAAGAACTGGAATCTTTCTAAAATCCAACCGAGCACGAAGACTTGCCAAAAATTCAAAGCCATCCATCCCTGGCATTAAAAGATCTAAAATGATGGCCTGAGCCCTACCCCCTTGAAGCAGGTATGCCAAGGCATCCTCTGCCCTCGTAAAGGAATGGGTTTTATAGCCGTGCTGACCAATTATCCCCTTTAGATACTGTAAGGCAGCTTCTTCATCATCGATCAGTAAAATATTAATCTTATCGTTTCTCTGCTTAGTTATAACCTTTTCCAGACGGTCAATCAGCACCCTTTCAGAAATTGGCTTCTCAATAAAATCAACTGCTCCCAAGGAAAAGGCCCTTTCCTTTTCCGGCATTACAGAACATATGACAATGGGGATTTCCCTGGTATCTTCCGAGGTTTTAATTCTTTGCAACACTTCCCAGCCAGTTAAATCCGGTAACAGGATATCAAGCATAATAACATTCGGCTGATAAATCTTTGCCAGTGTAATAGCCTCTTTTCCCTGTTCTGTGCTGATTACTGCATAACCGGCCCTTTCCAAATAGTTATGAATTAATTGTCTGGTAGTCCAATCATCTTCAACTACCAAAACCGTTCCATTTTTCACTTCCACGCCTCTGGCTTCCTGTGATTTATCCAGCTCCGTTATTTCCACTTTATCAACCGGAATATTAAAAGAAAAAACGGAACCTTTATTTACCTCACTTTTTACACGAAGTTCGCCACCCATTAGCCTTGTTAAGCTTTTACAAATCGTCAGTCCAAGACCAGTTCCCCCATATTTGCGGGTGGTGGACCCGTCTGCTTGGGTAAAGGCCTCAAAAATCAATTCCAGCTTTTCCTTCGGTATTCCAATACCAGTATCCTCGATACTAAAGAATAAATTCATCTGTTGCCCAAAAATATCCAGCACGTCGGAACCAACGGAAATTTTAACATAGCCGTTATGTGTAAACTTGGCAGCGTTGGAAATTAGGTTGCATAAAACCTGTCTTATTCTGGTAGGATCTCCCTTAAAATGATCATGGAGATTTTGTTCAATATTAATTTTTATTTCTATATTACGTGCTTGTAATCGGGATTCATTAACATTGACAGCCTCATGAATTATTTTTCGCAAACTAAAAACTCTTTCATCAATTGTTAACTTGCCCGACTCTATTTTAGAAAGGTCTAAGATATCATTAATCAGATCCATTAATTGCTCGCCGCACTGCTGAATAATCTTAATACTTTCCTGTTGTTTCGAATTTAATTCCTGTTGCATTAATACCTCGGCAAAGCCAAGGATGCCATTCATAGGGGTTCGAATCTCGTGACTCATATTGGCTAAAAACTCCGATTTGGCTTGGTTGGCCTTTTCTGCCACGAGTAATGCTTGTTCAACTTGCCTTTTTGCCTTAACCACTTCCGATATATCTACCACCATCAACAACACACCATCGTATGTTTTATCACGGTAAACCGGCTGGATGTTCATAATGACATCCTTTTCACCTAATCTCCTGGTAATCGTGGTGGGAGCACTTTTTTCGTAGCGACTATACTGTGTCACAATTTGCTGTATCTTTTTAAAGGTTTCACCACTGTGTATCTTATCTAACGTTTTCCCAATCACATCATCCCTCGTCAGATCAGACATAACAAGGCATTGTTCATTTACTTCTGTAATGATCCCATCTGCATCAGCCAATGCGATGGATGCATTCATGATGGAGATGATTGCCCTGAGTTTTGCAGCCTCTCTTTCGGTTTCTTCCTTGGCTTGTTGAAGTTTTATCTGGGTTGCTTTAACAGAAGTAATATCTTCGGCCGCCACATAAAAACCAGTAATATTTCCCTTGGGTAACCGAATGGGATTGGCGTTAATATTTAGGATCCTGCCACCTTGATTCATTTCCCCTTTCCAGGATTCACCCTGAACTAAAGAGAATAAGACTTTCTCTGCACCGGGATAGATCTCTTCGATACCCATTCCTAACAATTGTTTATATTCACTGGCAAACATATTTATGGCAGCAGGGTTAGCATAAATTAACTTACCAGCTATATCAAAAATACTTACTGATTCTATGGAGCTATTATTGGCATGCATATGCAGGCGGAGGCTTTGTTCCATTATACTACGCTCCGTAATATCTACAAAAACCTGAACCCCACCAGCATATTTACCACTGATATCATGTAGAAAGGAACCACTGGTAAGGATTTGTCTCCGTCCTTGCCTGGTTTTGATTTCCATTTGAATATCTTTAAAGGAGCCGCCCGTTGTCATAGCCTGATAAAGGTGGCACTGCTCAGGTTTAAAATCACATCCCATTAATTGAGAACATTGGGTACCTATTACATCCTCGGAACTTACATCAAAAAAAGCTGCAGCGGCAGGATTTATTTCGATAATTTTCATATCGTAATCTACCACAAAGACACACTCCATCATGCTATCGAAAATAGTTTTAAATTTATTTTTCTCATTGGTTAATCTTCGATTAATTGCCTGTAATTCTGTTAACCTAGAATCAGGGCCTTCCCCCACCCACTCACTGCAAAAACCAATTTCAAAACGGTCAAAGAAAGTATTCAATGCCTCTGAGGCCTGGGTTTGCTCCGAAATTGTCAAGTTACCTTCCTTAAGCATGTCTAAGTAGGATCGACGATAATATTTAAATAACCCCAAAAACATTTTTAAAGTAATACCCCTGGCCCTGTGAAGTTTAGCACTTTCAATGCCAAAGCTGGTCACTGGGTCCTCACCTAGTTTTTCTTCGGCATGGATCGGATCGCCCTTATAATTCTTTAGGTAATAAGACAAAGCATGAATTATTTCATGCACTGAAAGACGCCAGTCTCCTCGGCGTGTGGAACTGTATCTGGTGAACCCACCTGTTTTGGAATAATCAATTAAACGGTGGATAATTTCATCTTCCTTACGTGTGAGTAATTCAACCAGTTTCTCTCTCACGCCACTACCTCCCATAGTTTTTGATCAAATATTTAAAAGCATATCAAATTAATCTTTATTTTACTTAACTTTAATCTTACAAAACTATTAACTTTTTACAGAAGAAAATAAAAATAGTATTTGGTTAAAAATGTTTAAAAACAACTTGCTTGCTACAATATGTTTTGTTATAATAAACATCGTTGTGGGACAATAAAATATGGCCCCTTGGTCAAGTGGTCTAAGACACCGCCCTTTCACGGCGGTAACACGGGTTCGAATCCCGTAGGGGTCACCATTTATGGAGGGGTTCCCGAGTGGCCAAAGGGAGCAGACTGTAAATCTGCCGGCGATCGCCTTCGAAGGTTCGAATCCTTCTCCCTCCACCACTACTGGGGCGTCGCCAAGCGGTAAGGCACCGGACTTTGACTCCGGCATTCGTTGGTTCGAATCCAGCCGCCCCAGCCAGATGCAATAAAAAAGCTAAGACCTGCATGTAAGGTGCGTCGGTCTTAGCTTTTTTTATTGTCGGCTGATTAAACATGAATCAAGCCTACTTTTAAGTTGAAGGCCTATTGACCCCGGTTAGCCTTTGTCTTTTTTTCATGGCGTTTACTCCTGTATCCCAGGTATCATGATAGCCTCCTGTTTTACCCACCAAGGCCGACTCTCCCGTGGTCCCAGAATTTTTAACGAAACCTCTAATCTTTTTAGCCATCTACACCCCTCCTTTGCGTCTATTTATTTTCTCCTGAAACACCGTTCTTTACCATCATTATTACAGATCTTTTGAAAAACGAGTTCAGCTTAACCTGCACGCTCTGGAATCATAAGCTTTTAATGATGATCGTTTCATGCCGCTGGTCGGCACCACCAGAACAATGATCATATTTAGAAGGCTATTTTTAGGCTAGAGCACAAATAAGCCAAGCCTTTTTAATAAAATTTTACTGTATAGCCAAAATTTTATTATTTTTTGACATATAAATGTCAGCTGTGTTTCATTCTTTTTCTACAAAATATGACATAATAATATTACACTTGAAGATTACTCTCTAATCCCGGTAAAAAGACCGGGTATTTTTTTGTCTATAAATAACGAATACACTTGAACGAACTGAAATTCTTTGTTATAATCACTATTGCACTGGTGCCCCAGCTAACTAAATATGCGGTCGTGGCGGAATTGGCAGACGCGTAAGATTCAGGTTCTTATGCCCGTCAGGGTGTGGAGGTTCAAGTCCTCTCGACCGCACCAAAAAGACATAACATTTCCGCCAAGGAGATGTTATGTCTTTTTTTATGTAATCAAATGCGGTATTATAGATTCAAGGCTTATTCAGTAAACAGATAAACGGGAATTTGACAAGGAGCCATAAAATATGAAACTGATTGAAGTTAACGAATTAAATCCTGTCCTAATAGAGCAACTACTTGAAGTTTGGGATCAATCAGTTAGAGAAACACATTTATTTTTATCTGATTCAGAGGTTAAAAATATAGCGAAGTATATTCCACAGGCTTTGAACTCGATAGCTCATTTGATTGTTGCAGTCAATAATGAAAAGAAACCTGTTGCATTTATGGGAATTGAAGAAAGAAAATTGGAAATGCTTTTTATTTCCCCCCAATATAGAGGAAAGGGATTGGGAAAACAACTTTTACATTATGGTATGGAAAACTATTCTATAAACGAATTAGGTGTGAACGAACAAAATCCGCAAGCAAAAAGCTTCTATGAACACATGGGATTTCAGGTTTATAAAAGAACGAACACAGACGGGCAAGGAAATCCTTATCCGATTTTGTATATGCGATTAGTTTAACAAATTCTAATTTGTCGGTCGGGCTATAAGTTGCTGTTATTCGAAAAACCTTTTTTCCACCATCTTTACAAGGTTATTGGGCTAAAACAGATACAGAAATGTGTCTGTTTTAGCCTAATTGTTTATAGTAACGAAGGTATGGTGAGTTATGTATGGATGAAATCAGAGCTGTATTGGATAAAGTGGTAACCGCTTTGACCGAGATTTCAGGGATTGAGGCTGTTGTGCTTGGCGTCTCGCGTACAAGGGGTACACATTCCCAGACATCGGATATTGACATTGGTATCTATTACGATCATGCCGCATTCGACCTTGTATCTTTGAACAAGGCGGCACGAATTTTGGGTGATGAACATAGGCGAAATATGGTGGTTCCTCCCGGTGCATGGGGGAAATGGGTGCATGGCGGCGGTTCGCTGACGCTCGCAGCATGAAATTTTATTTGCAACGTAACTCCACTTTCCGTTAAGGGAAGGTATGCCTTCTTTTCGTGTGCAAGACGTGGTACAATGGGCAACGAGCACAGGGTATGGCTGTAGCCTATTGCAAAACGGAAATTGACTTAGCTAGCATTATTATATAATGCGTGAGGTGGCGCAATGCAAAAGCCAATCGAAAAACCGAAAAATAGAACCTCTGCCAGGTTAATGCTGGGCAGCGCTTATTATACGTTCAAAAGATATGTTTTTTGGATATTGGGCGGTATTCAATTTGCGCATATAGATAAAACTCTGTTAGAATACGAACACTTTTGTCACTCTACTCCGTTATTAAGAAAACTAAAGGATGTGGATATGTACCTGCAATATAATAAGATTACAAATTTGAAGATTGCTGTACCCAAAGTGAATCACGTAACAATACATCCGGGAGAAACCTTTTCATACTGGAAACGGATAGGCAGACCGACAAAGCGCAAAGGATACCTAAAAGGCATGGTCCTGCAAAATGGCACTTTCAAGGCCGGAATTGGCGGCGGTTTATGCCAATTGTCCAACCTGATATACTGGATGACGCTTCATACTCCACTGACAATAACGGAGCGTCACCGTCATGGCTACGACGTTTTCCCAGACTCAAACAGGACACAGCCGTTTGGGAGCGGGGCAACCTGTTTTTACAATTACGGTGACTTGATGATAAAGAACAATACAGACCAATCTTTTCAACTTTGCATAGAAATTACAGAAAATGAATTAAAAGGAACTTGGCGGTCAAACGCACCACCTGAATATAAATATAAAGTATACGAAAAAAAACATATTATTCAATCCGAGTATTGGGGTGGCTATACAAGACATAATCTGATCTTTCGAAAAAAATATGACTGGAACAATGTCTTGATAGATGATGAATTTGTGACTGAGAACCACGCTATTATGATGTACGCACCGCTGCTGCAAGACTCCACATTATAATTACAATACACAGTATGATAAATTTACCTTAGCTCCGTCCTCTCGAACCGGAATATAACAAAATCACCAATGTCATTTTTGCTATAATCCCTATATCCGTTATTTAAAACGGACGGAGAAATCAATTCTTGCAAAGTATAATACTCTATTGCTTTTTTAGTTAAGCCTGTTGTTTTGCTAACTTGATTTATTAACATATTTATCACCCCAATAAAATCTTAAGCCAATACCCAAGGTAATAGTCAAGCATTTTTTGAAGAAAATATAAATTCGCCTTATCAGCGCAAATTTCATCAAACACTCCTAAAGCGCAGAACTTATTGTTCACTGCATATTTATGTAAATACTGCTTTCAACTGCCTATAAACTCTTGATTTTACGGGGTTTTTTGAAAAAATGCTGTATCGCCACTCGTACCATTTAAACCAGGTACGAATACCTGGTTATTTTTTATGTCTGAAATATTTTACTAGCACAATCATCTGTTTTTCTACTAGAAGCACACAGCTAATAGCTAAATGGCTAAAAACACAAAATAATACTTTATTTCGCTATTGCATGTCCATTTGAAGTGATGTATAATAACTTTTGTCGGTAGGACATGTAATTCAATCCTATAAACATGCGGTCGTGGCGGAATTGGCAGACGCGTAAGATTCAGGTTCTTATGCCCGTCAGGGTGTGGAGGTTCAAGTCCTCTCGACCGCACCATTTAAACCAGGCACATATTGCCTGGTTTTTTTATACCTGAAACACGAAGGAAGGAGTGACCACAGGTCACCCCTACAACTTAACCGACCCAAAAGAAATACCTCTAAGCCCAAAAGCTGACGGCAGATAGCTGACAGCTTTTGGGCTTAGGGCATGTTTCAGGTTAGTAAGGGCCAATACTAACGGCCAATAGCAAAGCGGGCTTATATATCAACCCGCTTTTCCCCTGAACGAATTTTAGAATTAATAACCTCTACTAAAAACATGGTAGAAAACACATGATATAGTTCCCCAACCACGCCCTCAACAGAACCTTCCCTATTGGCGAGCTTCCCCTGTAAGACTATTTCAAAGCCATATTGTTGCTCATTGCTTTGAATAAACTGGCGAATGATGCTTTCTCTGATTTCACTATCAGCAATCTCCAACCAATCATCATAGGGGTTTGGTTCTTTTTCTGTGAATTGCTCCATTAGCTGTAAAAAACTCTCCCGGAATTTTTCAAAGGTTGGTTTTTCAATACTGCCAATTTTCATTGTAGCACTCCCTTAGCTATGAATTCTGCTTTAATTATAGATTTTTTATCAGTCCGGATCAATTCCCATTAAAAGATATAAAAAAACCCGGCTTTGCCGGGTAAGACCTTCTACCATTTATTGATTTCCGGACATTTCATTTTTAATAGATTGAATGAAAAGGGGCTATAATACTTTTCCTGGTTGGTACAGGTAGGGTTCTCACATACAAGTACCGGGATGCTCTCGGCGTAACAAGCTTTTAGGTCTTGTTTTACATCAACATTTTGAAGTTTCTCTACTAGATTTTGGCCGCAGTTAGGACAGGTTTTAATAAATTGTGTCATACGGTATCCCTCCTTAAAAATATGTAGGTAACCGTTCTTACCTAATTAATTATCTAATTAGGTAAGAATTACTTTTTGTCACTTTAATTATACTCCTAATAAATTGATTTATCAATAAATATTATATCACATTTAATAAATATGATGCACTAAATAAGACCCCCTGCCATTGACAGGGAGCCCTGAAAAGGCAACCCCATACCTTTTCCCGGGTGTCGGTTTTTCCAGTGGTTTTGTTGACACCTTTACCCGTTAACCTTTCCGCGCCTCCCACAAGCGACGGGTGGGAATTTTCTTTATCATTCCCCTAAATAATATCTACATGCATTAAAAGCCCAAGGCTCAAGAACCCAAGAGTTTTAAGCTGATTTACTTCAGTGTCTGCGTAAAGGCACCAATATCGGGGTAAAAATCAACATCTTTAACCCTAAAAATACTCTTATGTTTATCTAACAATGTTTCCAATTGATATCCTTCTGCCTTATCCACAATTGTTACCTTTTTAAGTTCTTTGTTATCCACCATAGCCTTGCGAAACATCCAATTGGATCGAAAATCGGTTGTGGGAAAAGAATAGCCAATAACAACAATTTCCGATGCAAACCCCAGTGCCCTGCGGGCTTGGTGCCATAACTCCGGAATAAAAGGGATCGATTGGTAGTTTTTCATTAAGGTGGGTGGAATAATGACTCTACTAAGTTTGTTGCAGCAATGTTGGGAGGTGCACTGAATCATATTGGCTATACCATTTATTACCACACTGTGTCCTCCCCCATCACTATGTTCATAGGCATAGAGCTGACCACACTGGGGACAGTACAACCAATTTAAAGAACCATGAAGTTTAAGTAATTTTACCTTGGCACAATTAGCCGGCCCCGAGTCATTCTGATGCTTAGAGTGAAGGGGCATTATTGATCCACTTAAATATCGGCAAGAAATACCGTAACCATCTTGGATGCACCACATTTTCCTTTGTAAGTTTGCCCTAAGTAAAGCGTAATCCATTAGTAATTCATAGTTAAAAGATATAATCGTATCTCCGGGATTTAAGGAGGCCGCTATTTTGCTATGGTAGGGACAAAGATCCCCGTATAAAATTTTATCAAAGGTCAGTGCCATTAGCAGCAGATACTCCTCATAGGCCTTTAAAAGTCTTTCCCGTCCTGGTTGGTCCTCTTCCATTTCAATATTTAATAAAGTTAATACTTCTTCCATATCCAGGTTGGAATTACTTACCTCATTCCTAGAAACACCCCATAATCTCTCAATAAACTGAAATATATGATTATAAGTCATATCTTCATCTTCATAGTACCTCTCTCTGATTTGATGAATATTAATAACCCGCATGGCCTTTTGAAAGAAATTTTTAGCCACCGGGCTTGTTTCACCAAGATATGAGCCTCTGTATGCTGCTCCTGCACCGGCCCCCAACACATATACTCTGGTCACCGGATTCCCCCTATCTACTATCGGCTAACCCTAGTATGGCGCATTGGCAAAAAAAAATAACCCGGTAGCGGGCTATTAATTAAACAAAATCCTGAATACTTGTCCCATAAAATATAAGCCCGAAAAACAAATTACCGCCAGGCCAAATCTCTTGACAAAAATTGAGTCATCCCCCTCTAACCACTGACGGGTACCTTCATATAGATCGGCTTCCGTTTCTTCACATACCAGTTGATGCGTTATAGAAAAATCCATCACCATCTCCGCACTTTTCATCATGACTCCTCCCGAACATTTGTTTTTATTATTTTATTACCAAACCTATGTTCGTGTCAAGGGTAAAAAATAAACCTGTCATACTATTATGACAGGTCTAAAAACTTAGTGTTTACCAGTAACATTATAGGAAATAACCCTCTTTTCCCAGGTTCGCATGACTACCTGCTCATCCTTATTCTCTAGAATATACTGTGGCAATATGGGTGTTTTCCCATAGCCATTGGGTGCATTAATAATATAAGTGGGAACAGCAAGTCCAGATGTATAGCCTCTCAGTTGTTCCATAATAGCAATACCATCATCAACACCAGTGATAAAATGCCTGGTTCCCTTTACTGCCTTAGCATGAAAAATATAGTAGGGCCGAACACGGATGGTCAATAGACTCTGGTTTAATCTCTTCATGACATCTGGTTGATTATTAATGTCTTTTAATAAAACAGCCTGATTACCAAGGACTACGCCTGCCTTAACCAACATATCGCAGGCCTTTTTTGCCTCAGGTGTAACTTCCAAGGGACTATTAAACTGTGTATTGATATAAAGCGGTGGGTGGCTTTCTAAAATACTGCAAAGTTCCGGTGTAATTCTTTGGGGCATTGTGACAGGTGTTCTGGTACCGATTCGTTTTATTTCCACATGGGGAATATTATCTAATTCCGTGAGCAGCCAATCAATTTGTTTATCTGATAATAACAAGGCATCGCCGCCTGTTATTAAGACATCCCTTATTTCAGTGTTCTCTCTGATATACTGCAGTGCTCCTTGCAGCACCTGTTTTGATTTGTGAACATCAATTTCGCCAATATTTCTACGCCTTTGGCAATGTCGACAATACATCGCACATTGGTTCGTAACATTAATAATAAGACGATCCGGGTATCTTCTGGTCACCCCCGGCACAGGTGAAGTATATTCTTCTCCCATAGGGTCTTCAACGCCATAGCGATCCAAAATTTCTTCTACACAGGGGACAGCCTGCAGCCATACAGGGCCGCCATGCCCACTGGCCATTGCCAGGGCCATATAATAGGGAGAAACAGCCCAACGGTATTGACGCCCAACCTTTTCGATTGCTTCTTTTTCATCAGTTGTAAGATCAACCAGTTGACTTAGAACCTTAACATCTTTAATTCGCTTGGCCATTTGCCAACGCCAATCCTGCCATTGTTTCTCATCCGCCTGAAAAAAATTCAGAATATTCTTTTTAGCAAGGTTATACTGCTCCTGAATTTCAAAACCATTACGTATGTTAACCTTGTTCTCCAGGTAACCACTAATGTTTGATTTTAACTCCTTGGCCCTTTTAAGTGCTATTTTTCTTTTAGTTTGTTCCGACCGAAAATCTTCTGAAATTAAATGTACAGACATAAAAAAACCCCCTTTCTTTATAGCTTACGAAGTTAGCTGAAGGGTTCGGGTCGAAAGGTTAAAACCCTACTGAATATAATCAGATTCACCCCAAAAATCGGGTCCTCCGCTCCTGTATGAACAGGATTCAGCTCCTACAAACATTTATCTAGTTTTTGTAAGTTGTCACAACTCATTTTACCATGTAAGTTGCCTGTATGTAAATAAAAAAGAAAGGCATTCCGAAGGGAATTACCTTTCAAATTTCCTTTTAAACCCTTATTAAACCTTCATTGTCAGAAGCATTTAGGTGTCCATACACGGTTATAATATCCCCGGCCAAAATACGACTATCTGGAGCAGGGTCAACAATATCCCCTTGCCCTTTGCGAACAATCGCCAATACTTTACTTTCATTGAGCCTGCTTTGGGCCAATGTTTTTCCGACCAGAATGGAATCGGGTAAGACCTTCCAATCTTCAATTTTATTTAAACGGCTTTCCAAATGGTAGGTGTGTTGTAATAAGTCTTCTAAAAGTCTTGAAATTTCACCATTTACACGGTCTCTTTCCTTTAATAGTTCATGTAATTTTTCATGGATACCAGTCAAAACCATCCGCTGATCAAAATCATCCAAGTATTTTTGAGCCGCTGAAACAGACTTAACCACCACACCAATACCAGGAACCACATCAACGATGCCCACCTCTTGTAAGAGGGTTAGTGCTCGTCTGATGGTTTCCGGTGAAACACTATATTTTCCTGCCAAAGTGGATCGGCCAAATATTTTTTGCCCTTCCTGATATTCTCCCCGGACAATTCGTTCGGCTATATCTGCAGCAATGGTAACATACCTTGCCAGATGTAGGTCATGATTTACCACAATAAGCTCCTCCATAATATATTATACTAGCTACATATTATAACCCCGTATCCAAAAAAGCAAAAGGCTTTTTAGAAAAACTTGGCACACTTGCCCCTGGTCAGGCAGGAAAATAGGGAAAGTCCCGGCTTAATAAAAAAAACAGGAACTGCACCGTAAAACACAGTCCCTGTGGAATTATATTTTGTTAATTAAATCTTAGAAATAAAGATCCCGTTCCCCGTCCTCAATTTGTTTTACTCTCGCTTCCGTCAAATTTCTAATCTGATCATTTTTAATTTCTGCTAAATGTTGGCGGATAGTCTCCTCACCAACTGCCCTTGTCTCTGGGGATGCATAGTCAATTAAATATTCTTTAAAGGTAAGAATTGCATTGGGTTGGCAGACGTTTTGAATCTCCCCGCTTTTTGCCAAAGCCATAAAGCGATCACCCGTACGGCCCTTGCGGTAACAGGCTGTGCAATAACTGGGAAGCCAGCCAGATTGACAAACATTGCGCAATACATCATCGGGATGGCGGTGGTCGTCAACATAAAATTGCGGTGATTCTTCTTCGCCACAGCTGCCGCTGGTGCAATTTTGCTTTTCTTGTTCCTTTTTATAACCACCTACCCCGGTACAGGAGCCGGCGGATATTTGAGATACACCGTAGTTCAGCAGCATATCCCTCTGCTCCGGTCGCTCGCGGGTGGATAAAATAAGTCCGGTATAGGGAACAGCCAGACGAACAATAGCAACTATCTTCGCAAATTCCTCGTCCTTAACCAAATACGGGAAGCTTTCGTAGTCGATGCCCTGAGCTGGACGCAGACGGGGCACGGATATGGTGTGAGGCCCTACGCCAAAACGTTCCTCAAGGTGTTGAGCATGCAGCATCAAGCCCATGACCTCAAATTTATAGTCGTATAGGCCAAACAAAGCACCAAAGCCTACATCATCAATGCCCCCTAACATCGCTCGATCATGGGCCGTGGTATGCCAATCGTAATCAGCCTTGGGACCACTGGGGTGCATATTTTTATAGGTTTCCCGATGGTATGTTTCTTGGAAAAGGATATAGGTTCCGATACCTGCTTCCCTTAGCAGCTGATATTCTTCGATGGTGGTGGCAGCTATGTTTACGTTGCAGCGGCGGATACTGCCGTTTTCAAATTTCAAACTGTAAATGGTTTTTAGGCATTCCAAAACATACTCAATGGAGCATTCACCAGGATGCTCTCCTGCTTCCAGGGCCAATCTCTTATGGCCCAGGGATTCTAAAATCTTTACTTCCTCTGCCACTTCCGCTTGGCTTAATTTACGCCGGTTGAATTGATGATCTCTACGATAACCACAATAAACACAGTTGTTGACACAGTGATCACTGATATACAAGGGAGCAAACATGACCAGTCTTTTACCATAGATTTTCAATTTTATTTCACCGGCAACCTTAAACATTAAATCCAGTAATTCCTGATCGTCATTTTGCAGGAGAATTGCTACTTCTGCCGGTGTCAAACCCTTTGCTTCCCTGGCCTTCTCGATAATTTCCCGCACTCTGGCCGGTGCAGCTTTTTTCCCCTCTTCCAATAGGCTGTTTATGGTTCCCTCGTTGATAAAATCCGCAGCTTCCCATTGATGCTGGTAAATATCCGCTTTGTTAATGGACATGCCTTTCCCCTACCTCTCATTCTTAAATTTTTCCTTTGGGCTATCGCCCCGTCCTGTACTAATGCTTCGTCCCACCTCTGTTAACAAGGCGGTAATCTTGCGGTGGGATTCAGCGGGGTTTTCTTTACTACCGGCCTTGTCCGGATAAATTTGATATTTTTCACGGTAACTTTCCGGAGATAAGTTGGGCATAATCACATTGGCACCACAGCCGAGGGCCATTTGACGTCCCGCAGGGTGTAAAGTCCCTATTGCTGTGGTGGCCGGTAAATGGGTTTGGGGAAGCACCAGCCGGGCCACGGCAAGGGTTTTTAGGGTTAAGCTAAGATCCCCTGGTTTGCTATCCCTTAGCGGTGTCTGATGATGCGGTACAAAGGGTCCGAGGCCCGCCATTTCAACATCTAAATCCCTTAATAAAAGGATATCCTCTGCCAGTGTTGCCACTGTTTGACCAGGCAGCCCCACAATATTGCCAGAACCCACTTGATAGCCTAATTCCTTTAACCAGCCAATTTTTTTTATTCTTTCCACCAGGGTGGTTGCTGGCCTAAGCTGCGTAAATAAATTGGGATCTGCGGTCTCATGTTTGAGCAGGTAGCGATCCGCTCCTGCTTCTTTCATCCGAGCAAAATCCTCTCTGCTGCGTTCTCCCACACAGGCTGTGATGGCAAAATTGCCGGCCTGCCTCACTTGCCGAATGATCTCTGCCAGTTCGGAACCGCTGTAATGGGGATCTTCCCCTGACTGCAAAACAATGGTACCATACCCCAGTTCTGCGGCATATTGAGCTGTTTTAATGATCTCCGCCAGGGGTATACGGTATCTTTGAATTTGTTTATTGCTTCTCCTGAGACCACAATAATAACAGTCATTACGACAATAATTGGAGAATTCGATGATTCCCCTGAGGTGCACCTCGTCACCAAAATGTTGTTTTCTTACTTGATCCGCCAACTTAAATAACTGGTTTTCTTCTTCTCCTGGCAGTGCACCTAATAAATCGATGATCTGCTGCCTGGATAATTTATCACCTGTGGCCGCTTTAGCTAGGGCCAGGCTAAAATTTTCCCCCAAGGCAGTTCCCCCTTCGTTTATGAATTTTGGTCAGCTAACATTGCTTGAATGGTTGGAAAGGGTGATAAAGCCCGATGTAAGATTCCCATGATATAGGCAATACAGACGCCATAATTGACCATGGGTACACCTGACTGCTGTACTTGCATCATCCGGGACAACATCTGCCTTCCATTGATCATACAGGCCCCGCAGTGCACCACCAGTTTGTACTCGGTCAAATCCTCGGGAAAGCTGTGGCCACTGCTCCAGTGAAATTCTAAATCTCCGCCAACAATTTTTTGTAACCAACCGGGTATTTTTTTCGTACCAATATCATCTTCCATACGATGGTGGGTGCAGGCTTCGGAAATTAACACCTTGTCACCTGGTTGCAAATTACCAATAGCCTTTGCCCCTGCCACCAATGTCTCTAAGTCCCCCTTATACCGGGCAAAGAGTATCGAAAAGGATGTTAATTGAATATCCTCCGGTGTATCTCTCGCTACTTCTTTAAAGGCCTGGGAGTCGGTAATAACTAGCTTGGGTTTTTTATTTAGATTGCCCAGACATTCCCTTAGCTCGCTCTCTTTAACAACATAGGCCATTGCCTGGTGGTCCAGAATATCTCTGATGGTTTGCACCTGGGGTAAAATCAAACGTCCTTTAGGTGCTGCTGTATCAATGGGTGTTACTAGCACAACCGTATCCCCGGGATTTAATAGGTCACCTACAATTACCCGGTCATCCCAGTTTGCCGGAGCTGTTTTGACAATGGCTGCTTTTAACTCACTTATCCCCTGGCCAGTAAGAGCACTAACCAGCACTGGTTCCCTTGAAAATGCTGCCTTGGCCTGCTCGATATCCTGTTCAGCTACCCCTTGGATATCAATTTTGTTAAAGACCACAATGGTGGGGATTTTTTTGTTCTGGCAGTGCTGAGTAATCTTTAACTCATACTCGGTAAAGCCGTTTTGGGCATCAACAACCAATAGAGCCAGGTCTGCTTTATTAAATACATCCATCGACCTTTTAACCCTAAGTTCCCCCAGGTTGCCACTATCATCAAGGCCTGGTGTATCAATAAGAACTACCGGCCCCACCGGTAAAATCTCCATGGCCTTATAAACGGGATCGGTGGTGGTCCCGGGGGTGTTGGAGACCAGTGCGATATCTTGATTGGTTAAGGCATTAATAAGGCTTGATTTGCCGGCATTACGCCGGCCAAAAAGGGCGATATGCAACCGATTGCCCTTAGGGGTGTGATCCATTATTCAGCCTCCTCCTAATTGTCACTTCTAATTTGTTTCGCTGACCCAAGTCCCATGTTGGTTTTTAGTCTTTACGCTAATCGTTAACAGCCGATCATCAAGAAATGCCCCAAAGCGGATGCCTGATCAGTATTTGTTGCTAAGGGCTGTCTTTACTTGAACTCCCTTAATGTTGCCAAGTTTACCGGTCATGGCCCCAACTTCATCATTGGTACCTTGGATAATCAGGGATATAACGGAAAGCCCTGCTTCCTTATGGGGAATACCCATGCGGCCAATGATAATCTCGGCATAGCGACTTAAAATGCTATTGATTTCTGGTGCCTTGTCCCGTTCCTCAATGATGATCCCCACAACACCAATACGACGTAACATTTAATCACTCCCAACTAAAATTAAAATACCCGTCAAGCCAGAGAAAGGCAGACGGGTAGTGTACAAGCAAAACCGCACACCCCTTGGTCCAAGGCACACTAGCCTCTCTCCTGAGGGAAATTGCATCCGTTTTTACACCCTCCAAGACAGGAAGCCCTAACTTGTCAGGTCTATTCTTATTATATCTGATACGAATTACCAGTCAATGGGTTGGTTGCATCTTTTCTGAAAATTCTTTATCCTCAATTTTAAGTATTACGTAATTCCTCAAAGGGAAATATTGCCTTAATGTCGAATATATCCACCTAAATTCTTTTAATCGCATACTAAAACAAGGGTCATCGTCCCAAGCCCTTAAAATTACTTTGTGAATTTACGCCTGTGGAGACTTCTCTGGCGGAGAGGCAGGGAACTGTTTCCAGTCACGGGTCTATGATGCAGGAATTTCAAGTTAGGAATATTTTTCTATTATGAAAGGAACGGTGATATATTTATGGCAGTGGGTCAGGAAGATCAATTGGTGGTTTTTCAATTAAACGACCAACAGTATGCACTACCCATCAATGAAACCCAGGAAATCATACGTATGGCCGAAGTAACTAGATTACCCAACACGAATTTCTATGTGGAAGGTATTATTAATTTACGCGGTACAATTCTCCCTGTTATCAGCCTCAACCGAAGACTGGGATTACCCGAAACAGAAATAAATGAGGATACCAGAATAATTGTCGTAGAAAACAAAGGGAACAAGGTGGGAATGATTGTAGACAGTGTTCTAGAGGTTGGACGTTTCACCCAAGAAGAAGTGGAACCACCCAATTTAATTGGTGACAACGTAGAATATTTAAAGGGCGTTGTTAAAAAGGGAGATCAACTCTGGTTGCTAGTAAATTTGGATACGGTTTTATAAAATGGCCGTGGGCTTTAAACCATTAGCATACTATCATCTTTAAAATTCTTTCAGATCGGATAAAAAAGAGGCTGTTGCACCATTAACGACATGTGCAACAGCCCTTATCATTTTTACCCGTGCAAAATCCATGGGTCCTGGCTCATGGCTATATCAATACCGCTGTACCGCTGGCAGCTACCATAAGCATGCCTTCTCTGATCACTTCGTAGTCTAGATCCACACCCACAATGGCATTGGCTCCCATACGACGAGCATGTTCCGTCATTTCTGCCAGGGCAACCTCCCGGGCCTGGGCCAGTTTACTCTCGTACGCTCCACTGCGTCCGCCAACAATATCCGTAATGCTGGCAAAAATATCCCGCACTACGTTGGCACCCATGATCGCTTCTCCGTTGACAAGACCAAAATATTGCCGAATGACCTTTCCTTCAATGGTTCCTGTTGTAGTAATAATCATAAACAAACCTCCTAACACAAGGATTTTGGTTATCAACTAGTGGTGACTGCCAATTTATTTTATATACATATAACTTGGAGCCAACAAAGCCCAAGGCCAAATGCTATCCGATAGGCTGAAGGCTATTCTTTTTCTGCTACCGCCTTAAAGGCTTTGAAAGCTGCTTCGACTGTTTTTTCAATGTCCTTCTCCGTATGGGCCAAGGAAACAAAGGATGCTTCAAACTGGGAAGGTGCCAAGTAAATGCCCTGTTCCAGCATGCTTCTAAAGAAAACTCCATAGTTTTTAGTATCAGAGGAAGCCGCAGAGGCAAAGTCCCTTACTGCTTCCCTGGTAAAAAAGCAGGTTTGCAAAGACCCGGTCCGGTTAAAGGATACAGCCACATTGGCAGCCTGAGCGGCCTGGGCCAGTCCCTGGGCCAGGAGGGCCGATTTGCGATCCAACTCCTCATATACCCCCGGCTGTTGAAGCTGCACCAGGGTTGCGATACCCGCGGTCATGGCCAGGGGGTTGCCCGAGAGTGTCCCTGCTTGATAGACTGGCCCAGCCGGAGAAATCATTTGCATAATCTCCCTGGGGCCGCCGTAGGCACCAACTGGCAAGCCGCCGCCAATAATCTTACCCAGACAGGTTAAGTCTGGCAGCACATTATAATAGGCCTGGGCACCGCCATAGCCCAGGCGGAAGCCAGTGATAACCTCATCAAAAATTAACAGGGCACCATATTTATTGCACAGACTCCTTAAGCCCTGCAGAAAGCCCTCTGCCGGTGCCACCACACCCATATTGCCGGCCAGCGGTTCCACAATAACCGCTGCAATATCCGAACCAACTTCCGTAAAGATTTTCTCCAGCAGCTCTAGGTCATTATAACAGGCATTGATGGTATTGCCGGCAATGTCTTCGGGTACCCCCGGGCTGGTGGGAACACCATGGGTCAAGGCCCCGGAACCAGCTTTAATTAATAAGGAGTCATGATGACCGTGATAACAACCCTCAAATTTAACAATCTTATTCCGATTGGTATAGGCCCGGGCCAATCGCAGGGCACTCATGGTGGCTTCGGTACCGGAGTTGACCATGCGAACCATTTCCACCGCAGGCAGTGCCTCTGCCACCTTTTCGGCTAAGGTTACTTCCAAATCCGTGGGTGCTCCGTAGGTAGTGCCCCGCTCCAAGCAACGTTGAATGGCTTGCACAACCGCCGGATGACGATGGCCTAAAATCAGGGGACCCCAGGAACAAACATAATCGATGTATTCATTGCCATCCATGTCCCACATATGGGAACCATCGCCTCGGGCAATAAAAGGTGGATCCATGTCCACCGACTTAAAGGCTCGCACGGGACTATTCACACCACCGGGTATAACCCTCTGGGCCTTATCAAATAACTCTTGTGACTTTTGGTAACTGGGAGCCATAGAGAACCTCCTAATCCATGAAATATTTCATACTGCTTTTCTTTAATTCCGCTACACTGTAAAGCAGCCGATAGTTTGTAACTCCGGCAATTTCAGAAAGCCTTGCTGCAATCTGCTGACACTCTTCTTGGCTGTGACCATGTACCATGGTATAAAAATTGTAAGGCCATTGCGGTAAGGACACCCTTTGATAGCAGTGGGTAACCTCCGGTAATTCTGCCATTTTTTCTCCCACTTTGATAATGATCTCCTCGGGAATGTTCCAAACAATCATGGCATTGGCCTTAAACCCAACCCGATGGTGTCTGAGGGCCGCCCCAATTCTTCTCATGAACCCGCTTTCTTTAATGGCCTGTACCCTATCCATCAGCTCTGCCTCGCTGATACCCAGTCTTTGGGCAAGTTCCATAAATGGCCTGCTTACTAAGGGTAAGCCAGCCTGCAATTCCATAACGATCTTTTTATCCAGATCCGTTAACGTCATGTTCTCCCCCGCTTAAAATTTTATTCCTCTGTTTTTCTTACTTTAAAATTCACCAATACCTTGAAAAATCTTTGGGATGGCAAATTGATGATATCATCAATCCCGGTCTGCTCTTTTATTTCGTTCAGTATCTGCTCCACCTTGGCCGGTGATTGTGCTAAGATGGTAAACCACATGTTATATTCATGATCCCGCAAATAGTTATGAGTAATACCAATATAGCTGTTAACCACCTGAGCAACCTCATCCATGCGCTCTGGTGGAACTTTAATAGCACATAGGGTTCCTTTATAGCCAAGCTTTCTGGAGTCAAAAACCCCACCCAGACGACGGATAACATCCTGCTGCATCAGTCGTTCCAAGCGGTTTAATACCTCCTGTTCGGAGATACCAATTATTTCACTGATCACCTTGTAGGGTTCCGTGCAAATAGGAAAATCCGTTTGTACCACATCCAGCAGATGCCTGTCTACATGATCCAACTTCACTTTAATACCCCTTCCGACCGTGGTATAAACACCAGGGTTCTTCCGCCATGTAATCACCATGATAGAAGTGTGCCCTGGCGCGGCAGCCGCCGCACACTTTCTTATAGCCGCATTCACCACAACCACCCTTATACTCCATGGTCCGCAGTTCCTTAAATACAGGATGGTTTTTCCAGATGTCTACAAAGGACATTTCTTTGACATTGCCAAGAGGAATATTGAGATAAGCGCAGGGCTGTACATCTCCTTTGGGTCCAATAATACAATAGGCAGTACCAGCCAAACAGCCCCTCTGAAATCTTACATCCATATCCAATTGTTTAGCAATGCGCATAAACTGGGGGGCACAGGTAGGCTTTAACTCAATATCTACCTGTTTCTGCTTCTCCATAATGCGGGTTAGTAGGTTTTCATACTGTTCTGCCCGCAAAGATTCCTGTTCGATATTAACAGCCCTGCCGGTGGGCACCAGGAAGAAAACATGGTGAGCCACAGCACCTTCCTTAACGGCAAAGTCTGTGAGGGCTTCTACTTCATTGTAATTCCAATCCATCACCGTGGTATGCACCTGAAAGGGAAGTCCTGCCTGGCGGCAGTTTCTCATACCTTCTACCGCCGCCTGCCAGCAGCCCTGCTGAGCCCTAAATTTATCGTGCTTGGCGGGGTCCACACTGTCCAGGCTAATGCCCATACCAGCCGCTCCGGCATCCTTGAGCCGCTGAGCAACTTCCGGTGTAATCAAGGTACCGTTGGTGCCAAAAACAGGCCTCAGCCCCTTCGACCGGGCATGGGCCACCAGTTCGTAAATATCTGGTCTCATCAGTGGTTCCCCACCGCTAAAAATCATTATTTTAAAGCCCGCTTCAGCAATTTCAGCCAATAGTTTTTTGGCCTGCTCCGTGTTTAATTCTTCTTCCGCCTTGACCCCGGCATCACGGTAGCAATGCTCGCAATACAGGTTGCAGGCGTTGGTTGTATTCCAAGAAATAATCATGTTTAGTCCTCCTTCAGCCTCAGCCAGCTGGCAACCTCTGGAGCATGGTAGGTAATAATGATATCTGCCCCAGCCCGCTTAAAGCCAGTAAGGGTTTCCAGTACGACTTTCTTTTCGTCTACCCACCCCAACTGAGCGGCAGCTTTGACCATCGCATATTCCCCGCTGACATTGTAGGCCGCCACCGGGTAATTAAACTCGTCCTTGATCCGTCTGATGATATCCATATAGGCGAGGGCAGGTTTGACCATGACAATATCTGCCCCTTCTTTAATATCCTGCAGGGTTTCCCGAAGGGCTTCATTGCCATTGGCATAATCCATTTGATAGGTTTTGCGATCACCAAATTGAGGTGTGGAGCCGGCTGCTTCCCGGAAGGGCCCATAATAAGCAGAGGCATATTTGGCTGAGTAAGCCATAATCGGCACATCGGCATAGCCGGCGGCATCCAGTTTAGCCCGGATAGCAGCCACTCTGCCATCCATCATATCCGAGGGTGCTACCATATCTGCTCCGGCCTGCACATGGGATAAGGCCGTTTGGGCCAGTAATTCCAGGGTCGTATCGTTTTCCACCGTATTATTCTTAATCAAACCACAGTGTCCGTGATCGGTATATTCGCACAGGCAGACATCCGTAATCACTAACATATTGGGGTAAGCTTTTTTTATGGCCCGAACGGCCTGCTGAACAATTCCTGCCGGGTCATAGGCACCCGAACCAACCTCATCCTTTTCTTCCGGCACACCAAAAACGATTACGCCAGGAATACCCAGCTCCTCTATTCTCCTTAGCTCCTCTATTAATAAATCAACCGAAAGGTTGTAAACCCCGGGCATACTGCTTACTTCCCTGCACACCCCCTGACCATAGGTGGCAAAGACGGGATAAATTAGATCATCCACTGCCAGGTGATTCTCTCTTACTAAGCGTCTGACACGTTCATTCAGTCTTAGGCGACGGTGACGAATATTAGGAAATTGGGGCATAACAGCACCTCCACAAGCTTTGATACCTAATTATAGTATAAGCCAGCAACCACAGGCCAAGGCCCTCGGTTGTTGGCTAAGTTTTAAGCTAGACCTATTTCTTCATCGGTTAGATAGCAGGCAGGATCTTCCATCCAGAAGTCCCCATAGACAGCTTCCGCTCTGGCCCGGAAATTCCCGTTGCAGAGATTAAGCCATTTACACTTGGCACAGCGGCCCTTCAAGAGGGATTTGCGATCCTTAAGACCCGCCAGAATAGGCTGGCTAAGATCCGTCCAGATATCACCAAATTTACGTTCTCTGACATTGCCAAAACGGTGATTGCGGGTAAATTGATCGGCGTGGACATTTCCTTCCCAATCCACCTCACCAATGGCAATGCCAGTACGGTTGCCCCCATTGCGAGATAACAGCTCGAATACCTTCTTAGCTTGTTCTGGATTTTCCTTTTGTAGTTTCAAATAAAGATAAATGGCATCCGCATGGTTATCTACCGTTAGTATTTCTTTGTCCAGTCCTCGCCGGTGGAAATCCTGGGTACGTTCAATAATTAAATCCAGGGCGGCCCGGCTTTCTGCCGGTGAAATATCTTCCTTAATCATTTCACTGCCCCGGCCGGAATAAACCAAATGATAAAAACAAACCCGTGGGATATTTTCCCTTTCTATAAGATCAAAGATCTGGTTCAATTCCTTATGATTATGACGGTTGATGGTAAAACGCAGACCAACCCGTTGTCCCACCGCCAGACAGTTGCGAATACCCGTTAAGGCAGCTTCATAGGCACCCTTACGACCCCTAAAGGTATCATTTACTTCACCAATACCGTCTAGGCTGATCCCCACGTAACCTACCCCAATTTTTTTGATTCGAGCGGCCACCTCCGGTGTAATTAGGGTTCCATTGGTAGAGATGGTGGTACGGATGCCCTTTTGGCTGGCATATTCGGCCAGCTCAAAAAAGTCCGGACGTACCAGTGGCTCCCCACCGGAAAATAAAATTACCGGCACCTTGAAATCGGCCAAATCATCAATAAATTGTTTCGCTTCCTGGGTATTCATTTCATTATATTTTTTATTGTCGGACTCGGAATAACAATGGCGGCACCTCAAATTGCAGGTTCTGGTGGTATTCCAAACCACCACAGGCCCATGACCAGCCACAGCACCATGTATTTGTCCCTTTGAACCATGGGCATAGCGCAGAGAATCCCCAAAATTTTCTGTACCGCAGAGTAGTTTGCTAATACCAATCATAAAGCTCCAACTTTCTATAATTTTTAGTCCGGGTTAAAATAATTTAATCTTCCCGGCCTGTGAAATAATCGGTAAGGGCTTGTACAAGACCATCAATGGTATATTCCCTTGCTTCCACATCCACCTTCAGACCCAATTGTCTGGCGGTGTTAGAAGTAATCGGTCCGATGCTGGCCACCACCACCTGCTCCATTAACTGTGGCAACCCTGCTTCCCCTATTAGTTTAACAAAATTCTGTACGGTGGATGAACTAGTAAATGTAACCACCTGGATATCACCGTTGGCCAAGCTTTCCCGTATAACTGCCGCATTACCATCCCCTAAAACCGTGTGGTAGGCAACCACTTCATGTACCTGGGCACCCATTTCTTCCAGGGCCCTGGGCAGCACTTTGCGGGCAATGTCTGCCCTGGGTAACAGGATCCGGTCACCGGGCAGCACCTTTCCCCTCAGTCCCTCAACGATTTCCTCCGCACGGTATTCACCCGGTACATAGTCCACCGTTAAGCCCCGCTTTTCCAGCTCCTCGCGGGTTTTTGGCCCAATGGCACAGAGCCGAACATCACTCAGATCCCGAATGTCCTTTTTATTTTCACTCATCCGCTTAAAGAACTTTTGCACGCCATTGACACTGGTAAATATTACCCAACGATAGGAGCGTACATCGGCAATGGCAGTATCTAAAGGTGTATAGTCCTCTGGTTCTGCAATGCGAATGGTTGGGAATTCCCAAGGCTCGCCACCCAGGGCCTCGATGGCCGCCGATAAAACACTGGCCTGCTCCCGGGAACGTGTTACAATAATCCTTTTGCCAAACATCGGTCTATTTTCAAACCAGGCTAATTTCTCCCGGAGCTTAACAACTTCACCCACCACAATCACTGCTGGATTCTTAAAGTTTGCTTCCTTTGCCTTTTGGTGGATATCGGCCAAAGTACCAACTAAAGTTCTTTGCTCCGGTCTGGTACCCCAGCGAATCAGGGCCACAGGAGTTTCAACAGCGCGTCCATATTCCATTAACCGAGCACAAATACCCGGTAAATTACCCATCCCCATCAAAAAAACCAAGGTACCGGCACCGGTGGCAATTTTGTCCCAAGCAATGCTGGAATCTTCTTTACCGGGATCTTCGTTCCCTGTGACAATGGCCAGGGTAGAGGTATAACCCCGATGGGTCACGGGAATTCCAGCATAGGCTGGTACAGAAATGGCGGAGGTAATACCCGGCACCACTTCAAAGGGAAGATTATTTTCTACTAATAACTCGGCTTCTTCGCCGCCGCGGCCAAAAACAAAGGGGTCGCCACCCTTCAGGCGGGTTACAAGCTTCCCTTCCTTGGCCTTATCCACCAGCAATTGGTTAATATCCTCCTGCACCATGGCATGACGATCAGGTGATTTCCCCACATAAATCATCTCTGCATCCTGACGGGCATGCATCAACAGCCTGGGGCTGGCCAGACGATCATAGACCAGGACATCTGCCTTCTTAATACAATCTAAGCCTTTAACGGTAATCAAACCCGGGTCACCGGGACCTGCTCCTACTAAATACACAATACCCTTTGTCATTGTCATCATTCCCCTGCCCTAACTTGTTCCAGTATTTTTTTGCCACCCATGGCCAACAGTTTTTCCGCAACTTCTACACCCAGCTCCTCCGCTCTGCCCACTTCAGCTTCTCCCTGGGCCCGTATAACCTGGGTACCATCTAGGTTGGCCACCACGGCAGTAAGATAGAGCTTATTGTTTTTTACTGCACCATGGGCTCCGATGGGAACTTGGCAACCACCTTCCAAATAACGAAGCAATGACCTCTCTGCCGTGGTTGCATCCCGGGTGTCTTTATGGTCAATACCCTTCAATAATTCTCTAATTTGTTGATCACCTTCCCGGCATTCAACGGTAATGGCACCTTGTCCCACTGCTGGTAAACATACTTCAAAGGGGATAATTTCGGCGATCATATCCTCCCAGCCCATACGGGTGATCCCAGCCGCTGCCAAAACAATGGCATCCAACCGCTCTGACACCAGTTTTTTCATGCGCGTGTTTAAGTTGCCCCTTAGTGCTTCCAGTTTAAAATCAGAGCGATAGCTTAATAACTGAGCACAACGACGCAGGGAGGATGTGCCAATCCTGGCCCCCTTCGGAAGGTCGGCTAATTTTCGTCCGTCCTTAGAAATCAGTGCATCCCCCGGATTATCCCTTACGCAGATGGCACCAAGGGTTAAGCCTTGGGGCAAGGCTGTGGGCATATCCTTTAAGCTATGTACCGCAAAATCAATTTCCCTTTGCTGCATGGCCACTTCTAATTCCTTGGTAAATAACCCCTTATCACCGATCTTAGCCAGGGCCACATCCAACATCTTGTCACCTTTGGTTTTCATCGTGACAATTTCAAAAGCAATTTCCGGATTTAGCCTTTCTAACTGCTCAACCACCCACTTGGTTTGCCACATGGCCAGAGCGCTATCCCTGCTGCCTACGGTTATTTTGTGTTTCATGGAAGCCTCCCTTTATTCCCCGGATCGACATTCTGCCACCACTGCGGCAACTTCCTGATCCCAATTTTTACCAAAACCAGAACCACCTGCCACCTTTCTCTTCTCGGGTAGGGGTTTAGCCTGGGTCCTTTGACCTTCCACTTCCAGGTTAAAAATATTCTGAGTTATTTCAGTATATAGATGACCCTCCGGTGTGAGGGCGTACTGCTTGAGTTTGATTACCGGATTATGTAAAATTTGATTGACAATGGAGTTAGCCAATGAACCAATTATTTTTTTCTCCCTCTCTGTTAAATCCCCCATACGGTTATAGGCCCTTACCAATTCTCTATTTTTAATCTCCTCACCCATCTTTTTTAAAGCAGTGATGGTAGGAACTACAAATCTTGTGGCAAGCCAGCGCATAAATTCATTCAGTTCTTCTTCAATGATTCCCTCGGCCTGAACCGCTGCCTTCCTTCTTTCTTCCAGATTAGCATCTACCACATGTTGTAAATTATCCACGTCATAAAGCGTGACATTAGCAATTTTGCGCACCTCTGGATCAATATCCCGGGGCACTGCAATATCAATCATCATGATAGGTTTGCCCTGTCTTTCAGCCATGACCTGCAACATTTCCGGAGTTTTAATCACATAATGCTGGGCAGCTGTACTGGATATAACAATATCTGCTTGATTCATATATTGAAATAAGCGGTCAAATTTTACAGCCGTGCCGTTAAACTTTTCCGCCAATTGAACGGCTCTGTCATAGGACCGATTGGAAACAATAACACTGGAAACGCCATTGGCCACCAGGTTTACCGCCGTTAATTCACTCATTTCCCCGGCACCCACCACCAACACGGAACGACCATCCAAAGCACCTAGACCTTGCTTGGCCAGTTCTACCGCAGCGTAGGGGATGGATACTGGGTTTTGGTCGATGCCTGTTTCTGTCCTGACTCTTTTTCCTGTGGTGATGGCCTGCTGAAAAAGAGTGTTCAGAACAACATTGGTGGTTTTAGCTTCCAGAGCCAGCTCGTAAGCTTTTTTCACCTGCCCCAATATTTGAGTTTCACCCAAAATCATGGAATCTAAGCCGGAGACTACTCGGAATAAGTGTCTTATGGCATCATACAGAGTATGGCAAAAGGTGAAATTTTTTATCTCAGAAATGTCCAGGCCAGATTTCTCAGATAAAAAAGACCACACAGAACTCATCCCAGCATCCAATTCCATGGGTGCTATATAGATTTCTGTTCTATTGCAGGTTGAAACAATGGCACAACCATCCATGCCTGAATAGGACATTAGCTTTTTTAAAGAATCCTTCATACCCCATTCTGGAAAGGCAAGTTTTTCTCTCACATGAAGGGGGGCCGTGCGGTGGTTAACTCCGATAACCGCAATAAGCATGCCTGATGCGCTCCTTTACCTGGTCGTACTTTTTTCCCCTTAGTAATTCCAATATATCTGAATCTACAAGTTCCTTAAAAATCTTTTGCCGCAGCTTTATATCTTCTATGTCTTGAAGTACTTGTTGTCGTACTTCAATAAGTATGTCCATGAATTCTTCGTACTCTGGTCCAAAGCTCTGTTCTAATTTTCGTTTTACCCGAGCAGCTAGCAAAGGACTGGCACCACTGGTTGAAACAGCGATGGCAAACTTACCTCTTCTCACTACGGAAGGTATAAAAAAATTGCTTTGCTGGGGATTGTCCGCCACATTAACAATCAATTGCTTTTCCCGGCAGTCCCTAATAATGTTGTTATTGACCTCGGAAAAATTGGTGGCGGCAAAAACCAGAAAAATCCCTTCAAGATCGATCGTCTGATAAACCCTTTGCCGCAGTTCCAAGCGACCTTCGAGATACCACTCCATTATTTTGGGTGTAACCTCTGGACTAACCACCCTAACCCTAGCCCCGCAAGCCAATAGCGAAGAGATTTTTCTTTCTGCCACTGAGCCGCCCCCCACAACCAGGCAGAGGCGATTCTGTAAATTTAAAAAAACTGGATATAAATCAGTCATTTATGCTTATTTAAAACCTCCGTATACCGATAAAATCAGCAATATGATAAAAGGTTTCTTTAACTGGTTTATTAGGAAGACTGGTTAAGTTTTGCTTAGCCTTCTCAATATACCTCTTTGTGGCGTTAAAGGCAAAATCTATGCCTCCGGATTCCTTAATAATACCGATGGCTTCATTTACCTGCTCATCTGTTTTCTCCGTAATTTCTATCAGTTGGCGCAAACGTTCCCTTTTAGCACCCTTTTCCAGGGCATAGATTACCGGCATGGTCAAAATGCCCTGGCGCAAATCGCCGCCAATGGGCTTGCCAAGAATCTTCTGGTCTGCCATCATATCTAGGATATCATCTGTAATTTGAAAAGCCATTCCAAGATAATGCCCATATCTTCTGAGGCTTTTATGCTCCTCCTCCGGAGCCCCCACTGCCACTGCCCCCAGTTGACAACTTGCTGCAATCAACAAGGCCGTCTTTCGCTTAATTCGATAAAAATAATCCCGCCAACTCTGATTAATACTATAGCTTGTTGAGATTTGATGGATCTCCCCTTCACACATCATAACACTGGTATCGGCAAGCACCCTCGCGATCAATGGGTTCTCGTACTGAGAAATCAGTATCAAGGACTTTGCAAACAGATAATCCCCGGTGTGCATGGAAATACGATTGCCCCAATTGGCCTTAACCGTAGGGTTACCCCGCCTTGTCATGGAATCATCCACCACATCATCGTGAACCAAACTAGCCATATGAATAAGCTCCAATGCCACGGCCAGGGGTAAAAGCTCCTTAATATCATTACTATAAAATTTTCCGGCCAAAAGTGCAAAAGCCGGACGCAAACGTTTTCCTCCGGCATTCAATAAGTGCATGGATGTTTGAGTTAAAAGCGGATCACGGGACTGAACGATGGCTTTTATTTCATGCTCAACAACCTGTAGATCTTTCCTAACTTGGCTAAAGAAATCGAGCATATATTATCTGTCACCTACTTGCAAAACTAATCTTTCCACCATAACTGGTACTTATTCGACAATAGTTAAATAATTCCTTCCATAACAAACAACGCCAATAAGGTTTAAAAAGCTTTTAAGATCATTTTACCATATATGTAACCTATTATCCAAAACATAGCATTATTCGACTCAAAATACCTGCATCGATCATAAATTAATTTTTAAATTGTACTTTCTGGTGATAAGTGCAGAAGTTAAATTAATATATTTCCTCAAAAATGCCCACAATAAGATTAATGCAAACCTAATTCAGACATACTAAATCTTTTGCCGCATTAGGTTTGTTACTATCAAAAAGTTGAAAGGTGGGATTCGATGAGAAAAATCCAACGTATCAAAGGTTTACTTTGCACCGCGATCCTAAGTGGAACCATCCTATCCTTTGGCACCGCTTCCCTTGCTAACATTGATCCAATGGTTTCAAATAAACCAACTCAAACCTATTCTGAAGTATGCCACGGTAAGCATCATTTTAATGAAATGATGACAGAACTTGTCTCGCAAAAGATTATTACCCAGGAGCAGGCAGACAAATGGGCTCAGTTTCGTCAATCGAAAATGGCTGAAAGAAAAGCAGAACGGGAAAAAATAAAGGACCTTTCCAAAGAAGAACGCCGTGAGTATTGGCAAAAGGCCAAGGTAAAAAGATTAGATGAAGTGGTACAGGCCGGCATTATCACCAAAGAACAAGCCGATCAGATAAAAGAGTTATGGCAAAACAAGTGTAAAAATAAGCAATAAAGCTCAACTCCGCTGCCAACTACAAAAAATTCAAGGCTTCCGAAATCTCGGAAGCCTTGAATTACTGGCGGGAGTATGTGGGAATCGAACCCACCATGGACAGGAACACTGCCCAACGACTGGTTTTGAAGACCAGGAGCACCACCAGGCACCATCTACCCCCGTGATTATAAGACCAGTCGCATACGTATTTTACCAAAGATTATCCTTTAACTCAAGCCTTAAAGAAAAATATTCGGGGTCAGGCTTGCAGTATTGCAGTTTTTACAGCAATACTGCAAGCCTGACCCCATTGACATCTTAACCCCTTCCCAATTAAGCTAAAATAATTAAAATGATTATTAGAAACATTGCTGAGGTGTTAATAAAAGTATGAAAGTACTAAAGCAAGTCATTTTTCTATCAATCGGCTTTCTGCCAGCTTTTTCATTAATGCTGGTTCAAGCTTGGTGGATGATCATATTGTGTGATGAACCTGTAATATCAAGTATGGATGAGTTTATTCCTTTCTTAATTTATTCTCTTATCATTCTGTTTCTACACTTATTAATTAAAAAGAAAAAGCCCGCAATCCTTGCAGGTATTATTATGAGTGGAGTCTTTTGGAGTATTTTATGGGTTGTTGGTTTGTCAGATATTTTGTCGTATCAAAGAGAATATTATTTAAACCTAACAATAATTACGGGTGCTGGATCAATATTTGTTATTACCCTACACAGCCTCTATCTTCTTTCAAAAAGGCTAAAAGAAATTGGTAAACCTTTTCTCAATAGGATGTCACTTGGTTTATATGGCTGTAATTGGAATTTACCCCTTGAAGGAGTTATAAAAATCCTTTAACTCTGCTTTGGTCCCTGCTGGAAGCTGGCTTTTCTTGATACCCTGAATAGCTCCCTCAAATGCATATAGACGATGAATACACGCGGAAGGATCAATCGCTTTTATCTTAAGCCAAGCCTGCTTACTGCCCACTTCCCTTAGTTGTTCATAGGTTGTGATCCCCACTTCATTGAGTTGCTGTTCGACAACCTCACCAATATTGGGTAACTTCGCCAAATTCCCCATATACCTTTCCTCCTCACAAATTCCTGTTCATCTGCGTGTCATATGAATAATGAGGCTTTGAATCGTAATTTTACGATGTATTATTTAATGAAAGAATATATCGTATGTCAGTTAGTTTCTTTTGCATAATTTCACAGGTAAGCTCATCATTATTAATCGAAACCCATTTTTTCATAAAATCTCCTTGCATTATAGTTTTCTTTTAACACCCATAAATAACAATTCTGAAAACCCTCTTCTTTCAAATCTTTTAAGGCCGTTTCTAGCAATTTTTGTCCATAACCTTTTCTGAAATAACCGGGAAGCACATAGACAGAAACAATCTCCCCCCATTTAGAAAGCTTATTATCTCTAGATCTTCCATAAGTGATACAACCTACAGGTCTTTCATTATCATAGATAATCTGTGCTGTTAATATGTTATTATCTATCCAGTTTTGAAAAGCCGAGACCCAAAAATCATATTCTAATTCATCTAAAAACTTTTGTGGAACTATATCCTTATATGCTATCTTCCAGCTAGAAGCGTGTATATTGCTAATTATTCTAGTGTCTCTAATAGTTGCCCGCCTTATTGTTGAATTCAGTTGTTTCCACCTACTTTTCTGAAAGATAAAAACATGCTAACAAGAAGTTAATATTTTCATTTAGAACATCCGGTATTTATAAACTTGTTACTCAATTTCAAATGAAAGCTTCATTGCGCCTTTTGTGCCTTCTTCTGATTCAGCCCAAAAAGTACAATCATAACTACCTTTTTCTACGTTGTTAATTAAAACATTATTGCTATACCGATCTCCGCTTTTAAGAATAACGTCTGCTTCATTTTTATCATGGGTATATTCTTTTTTGGTTGTTCTATTTCTTACTTCGTATTGCTCTATGTTACCATTAAGAAATGTGGCAGTTACATCCGATTTGTTTTCCACTTCCCATTCCAGTTTACAGTAATCTGCGCCTTTTTCAACGATTCTAACGCTAATCCCAATTAAAGGCAATTTCTTATCGTTATTAATATAACATCCAGCAAACACCATTGCTGAAGCTATGATAATTACAAAAAAATATTTTTTAAAATCCATCATGATAACTCCTATCCCGGTCGTATGGATTGGGGGGTTGATTTTTTTGATTTAATATCTTTTGTTAGGGTATGCAACATAAGGGGTATCCCATCTTTGCAGATACTTCCCCTCCTTATGCTTAATATATTATTCCTTAATCACTTAACTAATAAAATTCCGGTCTAAATTTCTTTGTCATTAACTTTTATCATAAAGCCGTATTTCTTTAGAATGTCAGCTAACTTCAAAGCGTCTTCATAATCCATAGCCTTTATTTCCAAATACTCTTTAAACATTACAGAAGATAGATAATTTTTTCGCCTTGTATAGAACTTTACTTTATCTTCCATTATTATCACCTCTTGTCAAGCAGGGCTTTAGAACACAAGGGGACGGTTCTTTTGTGTCGTTAAAAAATGAATAATTAGCCAGCCAAGGAGGTAAGCCGATAACCTTATCAGGCCTACCTCCTTGGCTTGTTAAATGGCCGTTAGAACAACCATTCTGTCTATATTGTTCGTATTACCCCGAAACTAATACCGGTTAAACGCTCGATTTGCCTAATGGACAGACCCTTAGCCTTGCATTTTTTAATAACTTCATTACGTTTTCCTTTTTCTAAAAGTGCTATCTCCGTTGGGCTTTGAACACCGGATATGCTCCTAATAAAATTGCTAGCCTCGGTATCATTTAGACGGACACCAGGATCATAGTCCAGACATCGATCCTGGTTCTCTGCCAAATTGAATTCCTTAAACAGTTTGACTGCCTTTACTCTGTTGGTCGAAAAAAGATTATAACCGAATTCAACATCGCAAATCCTTGGTTCTCCAACATACTCACCATAGCTGCTCCATGGGTAATCGGCTATATTTTTTACCATACCGGCCTTATATGGGTTTTGGTGAATATAGCGCAGTACCGTTAAAAAATAGCTGTCTGTTTCAACCATCTCGCTTTTATAGCGATCCTGGAATAAATGACCCCGGCGGCTGTATTTCCGATTATACCAATGCACATAACTTGCCCCAAGCCGCCTAAATACGATCCCCAGGTCTTCTGTTACTTCTTTTATTAATAAGTGAATATGATTACTCATCAAGCAATAAGCATAAATCGCATAGCCACTTTTTTCTTGGAATGTTTTTATTGTCTCCAAATATTTCTGATAGTCTTCGTTATCCTCAAATAGGATCTTATGGTTACTACCCCTTAGCATCACATGATAAATTCCGGTACTGCTTTTTTCCCTCGCTGCTCTTGGCATTTTTACACCCCTGATATATAGTTTACACCCGCACAGCAAGAAAAACAACACAAAAGAACCGTCCCCTTGTGTCCTGTGTCCTGTGTCCTAATCAAAACCACTCTTTTTTCTTATCTTCTGTAAAAAGCATCGAAAGAACTTTATTATTTGTTCGCCAATAAAATTTGCTACTATCATAAAAACCTTTATGAGAATCATCATTATAAAGAAAACAAACAGGAATTTTATAACGTAAAGTAATGTATCCATAATACCTTATCCTTTTACTCTAATTGAATGACCTTTCTGAGATCAAGATGCTTGTTCATTCAGGATAAAAAATGACACTTTAATCCCATCAGCCTATCGACATAGGAAAAGATAATATAATGCCTGTAATACGATGTTCGCTGATTGACTAGGACAATTCTTAGTTTTTTTATCATAATAAGATGTTGCTCACACCGGGCCAATGTGTTGTTGTATTATTAATTAGTGTCTCATGCCATATATCCAAGCTTCGTGATATTAGCAAATAGGTATATGGATTATGGCAAGCTGAGCACGATTCCATATTTATGATAGCACGTTTTCCTTAACTCATTTCAAACCTTCTGATTGTCCTCCTTTATAAAACACTTTAAATCGGCACTCATCATCACCAGCAAGAATTGTCTTTTCCATCAAAACATCTACATCTTTACCTAATCCAATCCTAAATTTCTTTTTGATATTGCCTTGAGTACAATAACAAAGAGTTTTCGAAGCACCTCTTATGTCTTCATTAATAAGTGGACAATAGCATTTATCAAAAACAACATAGATATTGTCCCCTTCGATTTTCACTCGCCATTCTTCTGACAATTTTTTCAAGAAATAAAATTCATTTTTAGAATTGCTTTTTATCTCTAGTAATCTATCATCGGTAAGATGAGTAAAAGGACAGTTTTCACCAGATGCCTCCATTATTTTTATTTTAGTTTGTTCATTTACATTATTATCAATATTCTTAAGCAATTCTTTGAGCCAGGAATTCATACAAATACTCCCCCTGTATTTACAATCAATTTCGCTTTCGTATCGAATCAGCCTGCGGTAAAAGCTTCATTACAAGCACCAAGTTATTGAGCCAATACGGTTCAGGAATAAAATCATGAGATTTAATATAATTACTAAGACCATCTGCAACATTATTAAAATTTTCTATAGCAATAAATTCCATGTATTAACTTTTATTCCTTCTTATTTTCTAATAACAATGTAGTATTCTGCCCCTATTGCATTGCCACCTTAACGAATTAAAGTACTACCAATAGTAAGCCAATTGAGAAGTCATTTACCCCAAGGGGCATCGGTTTACTCAGTTTTTGCCATCATGGCCTAGTTATTTTAACCAGTTTGGGTGTAACATTCATCCTCTTCTTTCCATATTATGAAGTACAACAAGGAAAGGAGGATACACCATGGGCTTTGGATGTGGATCTGGCGGCGGTTGTGGTGGCAATGTTTTCGATCCATCGTTTATCCTGTTTTTGGTTTTGATTCTTTTATTTTTCGGATATTAAATCTAGCACCTATGAAACCTAATGGTTTCTCCCTCCCTCTGTGTGGACACCAAAAAACCCCTGGTCATTTGGCCAGGGGTTTCTTAATATCCTATTTATAGGATGATAAACGGGTGGTTAACATCGCTGCCGGAATATAAATTGCCCGCTGCCACCGAATTCAGCAAAGGTCACACAAAGTGGAGGGCCGGGGCAGGTATTGATAGCTGTTGTTTCTGAAGGATTTTGATGTTGCGGTAGAATTACTGGCTTAATGGCAGGCAATAATAATGCATTATAATGGAAATATATCTATTTTCTTTATATAATCTATAATAGGGAGGGATGTTCAATGAAAGTTATCTTAGTTAACGGCAGTCCCCATGCCAATGGCTGTACGTTTACCGCTTTAACCGAAGTGGCCGATACCTTAAATATACATGGCATTGAAACAGAAATTGTGCAGGTGGGAACAAAGCCTATTTCCGGCTGCCTGGGCTGTGGAGTATGTATGAAAAAGGGTAATTGTTTTATGGATGATGAGGTGAATATCTTTTTAGGAAAAGCGAAGGATGCCGATGGCTTTGTATTTGGATCGCCGGTCCACTATGCAGCGGCGTCGGGACATCTTACCTCGTTTTTGGATCGGGTTTTCTTTGGTAAAAGTGACCAGTTTGCCAATAAGTTAGGTGCGGCGGTTGTTAGCTGCCGGCGGGGTGGTGCCTCTTCAGCCTTTGACCAAATTAATAAGTATTTTACCATTAGCAATATGCCGATTGTCTCTTCCCAGTATTGGAATCAGGTGCATGGCAATACACCGGAGGAAGTGAAGCAGGATCTGGAAGGTATGCAGACCATGCGTACCTTAGGCCATAATATGGCCTGGCTGTTAAAGTGCATCGAGGCTGGCAAAAATGCAGGCATTTCCTTACCCCAGCGGGAGCCAAAAACAGCCACTAATTTTATTAGATCGAGTTAAGCAAACTAATTTAAGAAGCAAAATCCCCTGGTCCTGTGGACGAGGGGATTTTCTTATGTTATTCGCTTTGCAGAGTTTCTTTGGAGACTGGTTTTCCTGCTTCGATTAACACTTTACTACCCAGCAGGGAAAATCCCTGTATAAATAGCAGGATGCCCGTTCCCATGAGCAGCCATTCTATTTTAATGATATCGGATATGGGTCCAAATATGATCATCCCTAAGGGCATCATGGAGGTTGCAATCATTCCTAGTACACCAAATACCCTGCCTAAAAGATTCACTTCAACCTTCTCCTGTAATAATACCGTCGAAGGGGTACTGAAGAAGGGCATTACGATGCCCACCAGACCCATGAAGACTAAATAAATCCAAAATATCGGAATCAGCCCCATGGCAAATGTACAGACCCCCATCACCAAACAAGAAAGTGTCATGGTATGAATCTTATTTTTGAAACCGCCCCAGGATGCTATGACGGCTCCGCCGATCATCATTCCTATGGAGTAAACGACTTCATTCGCCGTTAAACGCCAAACCTCTTCCCCAAAGCTACGCGCAACCAGCAGGGGTGTTAGAAAGGCAGCCGGTGAAATCAGGATAAAGAAAAAGGTGTAAAAGATAAAAAATTTCTTAACAAACTCATGATTTTTGATATAGACAAAACCTTCCCTTACGTCATCAAAGTAGCTATTTGTTTGCTTTTCTGAGGCCTTCTCATGCACTGGAATGTTTATAAATACGAGCAAAATAAAAATCGCTATGGTCGCGGTAATGACATCGATAAAGAAAATAGACTCGATGGAAGCCATCGCCAGCAGTGCGCCGCTAACCATAGGGGACACGAGAAATACCATCGCTTGAATGCTGCTGTTGATTCCGTTCACTGAGATAAGTTTATCCTCTGGCACCAGTTGGGGAAGAATGGCCCCTAACGATGGCATTTGAATGCCTGCTCCTATCGAGCGGATAGCTGACATGACAAATAGCAGCCAGAGGGCATCATGGCCTAGATAAAATAGTATGGCTAAGATTAGCGTTGCAATGGCAGTCAGTGCATCAGACAGGATGATCAACCGTTTTCGATTATAGCGGTCGGCCCAAACCCCTGCTATGGGGGATAGAATAAAGCTAGGCAGGAAACTGCAAATAATCGATATGGTCATCATGACTCCCGACTGTGTGGTTAATGTGATATACCAGGTAATGGCATAGGAAACCAGCGCTGAGCCAAAAAGCGAGATGGCCTGAGTGGCCAAAAATAGAGTGGTATTCTTTTTCCAATTCTCCAGTACTGGTTCATTTGTTGCTGCCATAGTAGGCACCGCCTTTTTTCTCGGATTGTAAGGTAAAAAAGCACAGGCAATTTGCCTGTGCTAGAGTAAAGAGACTTCGTTCTATCTATGGAAAACCTAATCTTAGGAAAAATAATCATCTTTCAGGTGCCGAACCACGTACTTGATTAAACTTACCCAAATTAACAACTTCACCAATCAGCACCTGGTTAAATAAGGACACTGAGGTGAATTTTCATGGATAAGTAATCCGTAGTTCTTCTGCCAACTACCTATGATTAAAGATAACCAAAGAACACATACAAGGATTTTCCTAAAAATAGACAGACCAATCCCGTTTACTCTGCAGACAAGCAGAGTCTTGAACTCATTAAATTAACAGTTCAAGGTTTAGAATCTTAGTCTGATCGAATGCACAAGGAAAACCTCCAGTTCTTAAAGTTAAACTAATATTAGCATAGTACATCCATTAGATCAACCAACGACTGTCGCTTACCCTATTTTTATCCTCATTGCCAGTACGTATACGCAAAGATCGTTGATACTCCATTTATAACCCATTTACAACAATTCATTTCCTTTGATAAAATTGAATGAAAGAAATTAATTAGGAGATGTATGCTATGAAACTTTATCATTTTACTAATTTACAGCTTAAGCAACTCATTCCTGAAATAGGGGAAGTTAACTATCTGCCTGAGGAGCTAAAGTCGTTAAATATTCCTGTTATTTGGTTAAGTAATTTGCCAAATATCCCAAGGGACCAAAAGACCAGGTATCGTTATAGTGTTGATGTTCCCGCTAATGATCCCGATCTTCATTTTGATAAAGCACAACAGATTGCCGCTCAGGTTTTTCAATTGATCTCGGATAATGAGGTTCCTGTATGGTATTATTTAACCCGTGAAATTGGTATATTAGAGACTTGGGAGTGGAATGGCACGGAATATGTTAAAGTGGCAACTTAGGGGATCAAAAAGGTTTGGGTTAGGAGACTTACTTACATCATCCAGTCAATTAACAAACAAAAATCCCCACCTGCATTCAGGAGGGGTGTTTAATATAAATTAACTTTCTTCAGAGTAATCAATTCTTTCTAACCCAACCTCAGCAAGGATCTTGTCAATAAGTTCTTCCGACATTACTTTTCCTCCCCATTGATTGATTTGTTTGACTATTTGGAATTTTTTAATTATATCATATATTCTGTGTCATTGCAATGCCGGCAGATCCTTTTATAATTGGTTTTTCAAATCTTATTACCTTAAATAATCGACAACAGAGAACGTTCTCTGTTGTCAAATCCTGATTGTAAATTTTTTAACCAATTAGCTAAACATAAACTCCAAGCCTTTTTTCAGTTCCTCTGTTAAGGCTAAAACAACTTTAGATTGTTCATCCAGTTGTGCCATGGATGCACTGATTTCCTCTGTGGAAGCTGCCTGTTGTTGAGCGTAAGAATTAAGCTCCTGTGCCTGAGCGCCAATTTTTTCAATCATGTTTGATATTACCATTAGTTTATCAGACATATCCTTCGCATTGTTGGCAGAATTTTGCGCCAATTTTCTCACTTCGTCTGCAACTACTGCAAAGCCTCGCCCCTGGTCCCCAGCCCTTGCTGCTTCGATGGCAGCATTTAAAGCAAGTAAATTGGTCTGATCAGCTATTCCCTTAATTAATTCAATTACTTGATTGATCGTTTTGAGGGAGTCTTGGGCTTCACTTGTGTTTTTGGTTAATACATCAACGGAAATCGAAAGTTCTGTTGCACCTTTGGCAATCTCCTCAAGTGCGATTGCATTTTGATCAGAAGCATTATGAAGTTCCTCTGCTACATTTTCCAGGTCATCTGGGTTAATGAATACAAAGGTTGTGGCAAGGCTGCCAATAACTTCCCCATCTTTTCCCCTAATCGGAATACCAATTCCTGCATAGCCAAAACCATAACTGGAATTTTCTTTTGTTACCTGTGCAGCTAAACGCCTTCCCGAAGCCAGTGCCTTGGCACAAATTGAACCCTTGGGCATTATATTCCCAGGTTTATTGGTGAAATTGAAAGTAGGAACATCCCATGTTTTTAAAATTTTATAGTCCTTATCAATTACAATTACATAGTTTTTTCCGTCAAACAGTTGATAAATAAAATCCCCCAGGGCCTCTATCAATTCAATAGAAGTATATAGACTCTCTGCCTGCAATAGATCAAGGCTCGGCGGTTCCTCGGACAAAATAGGAGTTGCCGGTTCAACGGATAGTGGTTCTTCTTTTATAAGATTGTAATTTGGCTTGTCCTTTTTAAATAAACTAAACATGACAGACCTCCTTTTTTAACTTAATCTTACATTAAATATTGGATTGAGTAAATTGAATAATTACAAGATATTTATTTGAAAATAAAAATTTAAAAATAAAAAATCGAAGGCGAGTGGGTTAATCCGCCTTCGATTTTTTATTCTTTTTCTTCACTTTTTGGTATCTCTTCCAAACCAATATCTTCCAAAATCTTATTAATGAGCTCTTTAGACATTGTTATACCTCCCTTCTTAACATACTCATGTTATTATAGCATATTGATGTTAGTTAAGCTATTGGAATATTGTGTATGTGTCCGGTGAGAAAAGTAGAAAAACATCATAAATTGTTAATACTTTCCAACTTATCCACATTATTAACAGTTTTATCCCCAACATTTCCCAATATACTATAAAAACGACACTTGATTTTACATTTATTGGTAAAAAACTCATTAACCCAGCTCTTACTCGCCGGGTTAATGAGTTTGTTTTTTAAGTTCTTTAGCCAGTTCCTTGATGGTTCTTCTTAGTTGACTCTCTTCTAATATTAATTCGCTTATTTCAGCATGAATAGCCATCAATTCTTTAATCAGACCATTAATACGAGTTATTTTTTGTTTTTGGCGGTATGAGTTAATATTCGTGATCATATCTGTATTATTTCCGATATAATTTTTGCCATACTTCGGGGCTACAGATATCTTTTAGAATAACCTCATTGTATTTTGTTTTTCCGCTAAATCCACTTTTCGGGTAATCCTCCAATTGGGGGTTTGCTTCATTTTCCTCGTGATAGAACAGATTTATACCAGCATCCTTACATTGAAACATCCATAGGCGTACTAGTTCATCCATCCCTGTGTTAACCAGTTGTGACCTAAATTCTTGAACGGTCTGGCTGCTCTCCATGCAAATGAAACTTTGGCAAACTAAGGATCTAGCCGCATAACCATTGCAGATACGTTCCCCCTGATTTAAAAAATGACAAGCCCCTTCCGGTGTAAAGCCGAGGCTGATATCCACGGCACCACCTTCGGCACAAATGTAGGTGTACTGATCCAAAAAGTCCAGCAGGGGCCATTCCCGATTTAGGTCCAGTTCATCCCCTAATTTGTTAATGTAGTTTAGTACATCAATGCATGTAAGGGGGATTCTTTCCCAACAGCATTCATCACAGCCCTTACAGGGAGGTTCTGTATTTTCTTCAACAAATCTATTTATAGCATCCAAATAATCCTGGATCGTAGCGGTTTCCTGAAGAATCTGTAGGTCATATAGATGCTTAGCCGTTTTTATAATTTTCACCTTCATGCTATACACCCCTAATTTTCCAAAATACAAAAAAGCAGGGACTCAATCCCCGCTTAAACTGGAGCGGAAGACGGGATTCGAACCCGCGACCCTCGCCTTGGCAAGGCGATGCTCTACCACTGAGCCACTTCCGCATATTACGTAATAAAGTATAACATGGTAAAAAAAGCTTGTCAATTATTTCGCATCTATTACTTTTTCTAAGACTAGCATAAAATTTACTCTGGTATTATTAGGAATAGGGGATTAAAATAGAATAAACTATAATAAGGAGGGACCGTTAATGTATAATAAAATATTGGTGCCCCTAGATGGTTCGGAACGGTCTACCAAAGCCCTCGCCCATGCAGTTACTTTGGCAGAAAAATTTTCGGCCAAAATCACCTTAATGTACGCAATTCCTATCATCCCCCCCTATACTGACACAGCAATCGATCGTGTGGGTCATGTTCAGCAATCTATTATCGATGAATTATTAAGCAATGGTAAAGTAATGCTGGATCAATATGCTGCTTCCTTTTCAGACAAAAATATAGAAGTAGATCAATTTATTATCATCGGTCACCCGGCTAACGAAATTTTAGAAAAGGCAACGCAGGAGGATTATGACTTAATCGTGATTGGCAGCCGTGGCTTAGGGGAAATAAAAGGTTACATCATGGGAAGTGTCAGTAACCGAGTATCACGCCATGCCTCCTGCCCGGTTTTAATCATTCACTAAAGGCTATAAAAAATTAACACCGACCGAGTCGGTGTTAATTTTTTATAGCCTTTACTAGCTCAATATTAATATTTGCAGGATAATTGCCTGGTATCGGCTGAGTATCCTTTGGTTCAACAATAACTGTTGAGTTATAGGAACCAGGGGTTGGTTCTTTCGTCTGATAATGTACCAGTAGCGTATTGCCTTCTAAATTCATTTTAACAATACTAATTTCATAGCCACTGGAGGGTTTTTCACCCCAGGATATTTCTATTTCCCGGCCACCTTCTTTGCCAGAAATAATCTCTGCGGCTATCTCATCTTTATTAACATTGAGGTAAGTTTCCAACTGCTTTATAATTTGCTTTAATTCCGTGGCCTTGACTCCCAGCTTCGGTTGAAAATACCCATCCTTCGTAAGATGCATAACATTTAAACTTATCATCAGCTTGATATCATCCACAGCATCTTTGTTCATTTCGCGCAAATCTTTAATTTGAGGATGTTTGGCAGGATGAAGTACTCCCTGGGCCTGCTGCTGTAACAGACCGCCACATATCTCAGCTAATTCTTCTCTGGTAATGGTATCGGAAGGTCGGAAATTTCTATTATTGGTATGAAGCACACCATTATACCCCAGTATCATAATTGCATTGGCATAATCGGTATCTAGCGACACATCATCAAAGAAATCCTTGACCTCAGGTGCTTTAAAAAAACGCAACTGGTCAAGATTTAAATCCAAGGCATCCACAAGCATCTCTGCTGCCTCTCCCCTTGATAGATCGGTGATTTCCTTTTTGACCGTTGTTCCTTTATTACTAAACACTTGTTCCTGGTTTATCCGTTCATTATTGGTATTTTCGTCAGCTAATCCGGTTGCTGCTGGTCCTAAAGAAACGGCTCCAATGAGGACTGCACTAACCAGTAAGTCGCTAATTGATTTTCTCATAAGATTCCCTCCCGTTACTTTATTGACGCTGTCAAGGACCAATAAGTTCCACGGATCGTGGAAACAGAAAGGGCTTTTATACAAGGTATGATGCAAAAGCAACAAAGGTACTAACGTTCATAATTTGTCCGAGTAATCTACAATAAAAAGGGAATGTCGCTTACTACTAAATAAAGTAGTTTTACAACACTCCCATCTTTGGTTCGCTATTCTTCTAAATAAACTTCTCCGTTGGCCAGTCTGCTAACTTTAATTAGGGATTCAATTCTTACACCCGCATCGCGCAGTGCTTTGCCGCCACCTTGAAACACCTTTTCGATAACGATGCCAATACCAACCAACTTCGCATCTGCTTGCTTCACTAAATGCGTTAAACCCTTCAAGGCTTCTCCCCTAGCCAGAAAATCATCGACAATTAACACGCGATCAGCGGGGGTTAAGTACTCCTTGGCAACACTTATTGCCACTGCTTCGTTTTTGGTAAAGGAGTAGATGTTCGACATATAATAGTCCCCTAGGGTAGAGGGTACTTTCTTTTTAGCAAAAAGAAGTGGTGTTTTTAGTGCCATGGCGGTGGTTAGTCCGATGGCTATACCCGAGGCTTCTATGGTTAAAACCTTTGTTATTTTTTCTTCCTGAAACCTAGCTGCAAATTCCTGTCCGATTTCTACCATTATATTAGGCTCAATCATATGGTTGATACAGGAATCCACCCTTAATATTTGATCTGAGACTACTTTAGCCTGGCCAAGTATTTTATCTTTTAATAATTCCATGCCAATTCCCCCATAAATTGTCAGCGTTCCTCACGGTCATAGGATAAGCCCAAGGCACCCGGCGCCCCCACACGGTTGGCCATCGCCTTGCGAGTTACTATAATTAATACAAGAATGGTGAAAAGATAGGGCAGCATCTTTAAAAAGAAGGAGGGAATCATAACACCCATTGCTTGGGCACGAAATCCAAGGGCATCAATGCCGCCAAAAATATAACTGCCAAACATCGCCCTAAGAGGATTCCAAGTGGCAAATATCACCAGGGCCACCGCAATCCAGCCCCTGCCAGCGGTCATATTTTCTAACCAAGAGGGAGCATAGGCCAGGGAAAGATACGCTCCCCCGACACCGGCCAACATTCCCCCTAATATTACATAGATATATCGTATTTTATAAACGCTAACCCCCAAAGAATCTGCGGCGGCGGGATTTTCTCCCACTGCTCTTAGATTTAAACCCGGTTTGGTTTTGTAAACAAGAAACCAGAGGATCGGTACCAACAGGTAAGTGATGTAGACCAAATAGTCATGTTGAAAGAAAATCGCCCCAATAATGGGTATGTCACTTAAAAATCCAAGTTCGACTGGTTTAAAGGGATTTTCCACGGGAATACCAATATAGGATTTCCCAAGAAAACCGGATAATCCCGTACCGAACAAGGTTAAGGCCAGACCGCTAACAATCTGATTGGCCTGTAAGGTTACTGTTAGGAAGGCATGAATGAGGGCCATTGCGCCCCCACCCAACATCGCTGCAAAAACACCCAGCCAGGGATCATTGGTCTTAATGGCAAAGACAAAACCGCATACCGCCCCTACCAACATCATTCCCTCAACCCCCAGGTTGATAATGCCAGATCTCTCGGTTAATACCTCACCCAATGCAGCATACAGGATAGGAGTACCAGCAGTAATAGCAGTGGCCAAAATTGTTATTAAAAATTCCTGTGACATCGGCTATACCCCCACCTTAACCTTGTTTTTGAAAACAATCTTATATCGGTTAAATATTTCCCCTCCTAGGATAAAGAACAGCAAGGCACCTTGAATCATGAAAACAATGGCCGCTGGTACCCCACTGGATTGCACGCTATAGCCGCCTACCTGCAAGCCGCCCAGTAAGAAAGAAACCAGAATAATAGCAAAGGGATTTAATTTACCTAACCAGGCTACAATGATGGCAGTATAACCGTACCCGGGACTAAGTCCCGGTTGCATCCTTTGGGCAATGGCTGAAACCTCTGCCATGCCGGCAAGACCACAGATGGCCCCACTAAGAAACATAACGATAAGAATGTTTTTGGTTATATTCATTCCCGCATAACTTGCTGCCCTTGGACTTTCCCCAATAACGGTTACTTCATAACCCCACCTGGATCGCCGCAGGGCAAACCAAAGTATCACAGCAATTAAAATCCCAAAGGCTAGCCCCAAATGAACCCTGCTGCTACCCAATGTGGGTAAAATAGCTGCCGGTTCAAAGGGCTTACTTAACGGGAAATTCATACCCTGGGGATCCTTCCAGGGTCCAAAAACAAAATAACTTACCCAAAGCATGGCTACATAGTTCAGCATTAATGTAGTAATGGTTTCGTTAACACCAAGATAAGCCCTTGGAATACCAGGGATTAACCCCCAGATACCACCACAAAGCATACCCGCTAAAACCATTGCCGGTATCATTAGATAAACGGGTAAGTGGGGAAAGGTTAGAGCAACCCACGCTGCACCAAAGGCCCCCATATGAAACTGTCCCTCTGCACCGATATTCCAAAGCAACATGCGAAAGGCAATGGAAACCCCCAAGCCACAAAGCATCAGGGGAATCGCTTTAACAATTGTTTCAGAAATACCATAGGTCGAGCCAACTGCTCCATCCAACATACCTGTGTAAACGGCAAAGACTTGGCCCCAGGTAATGCCATTGGGGGAACTTAAGCCATTTAGATAAAGAAATATCGCCCCAGTAATCAGTGCCAGAAATATAGCTATTAATGGAATTAAGATAGTCCCCAATAGAGAAGGCGCAGAACGTCTTTCTAATCTTATCACGATGCCAATTCCTCCCCTGGTTTAGCCCCTAACATCATTAAGCCAATTATTTCCGGTTCGGCCTTTTCCACCGGCAAGATACCCATTAAAGAACCTTTGTAAAGAACTCCTATGTTATCTGAAAGTTTTAGTAATTCTTCTAAATCCTCGGAGATTAATACGATGGCCGTTCCCTTGCTTCTTTGTTCCAACAGCATTTCGTGAATGGCTTCAGTGGCAGCAATATCCAGTCCCCGGGCTGGGTAAACCGCAACGATTACTTTAGGAGAACAGGCCAACTCCCTGGACAGCAGGAGTCTTTGCAAGTTACCACCGGAAAGCAGCTTGACCGGTGCTTCCAAGCCAGTAAGCTTTACCCCAACATCATTTACCAGTTCCGTTGCATATTCGTTGGCCTTGCGGCGGTTAATGAACGGACCACTGCCCAGCCTAGGCCGACGATATTCTTTTAAGATAAGATTATCAACCGCTCCCAGGTTGGGCACCAGTCCGGTACCCAAACGATCTTCGGGAACATAACTGACACCTTCATCAATAACCTCCAAGGTAGAAAGATTTGTGACGTCCTTTCCACCAATAAAAATTTTCCCTTCAACTATCTTCCGCAGCCCAGCGATGGTTTCTGCCAATTCCCTGCGTCCATTGCCTGCAATACCGGCAATACCCATGATCTCTCCGGCCCTTACTTGAAGGGAAATATCCTTAATGCCTACTCGCCTGGCATCACTTCCTGCACTTACACGTTCAAGTTCCAGCACCGTGGCCCCAAAATTAGCCTCTTCCTTTTTACTCGGTATCACCATCGTTTGTCCCATCATTAGTCGAGCCAATTCCCGCTCGTTGACTTCATGTTTTTCTCGGGTTGCTACGGATTTGCCACCACGCAAAATAGTAACACGATCGGCAACTTCCATAACCTCATTTAATTTATGGGTAATCAGAATGATGGATTGTCCCTTGGCAGTCATTTTCCTTAGGGTTTGAAATAATTCCCTGGCCTCCTGGGGAGTCAGTACAGCGGTGGGTTCGTCCAAAACCAGTAGTTTAGAACCCCTGTACAGCATTTTAACAATTTCCACCCTTTGTTTTTCCGCAACGGATAACTGCCAAATCTTTGCCGTGGGATCCACATGGAGTCCATAGCCCCGGGAAAGTTCTTCAATGTCTTGTTCTACCTTCTTGGCATTCAGAAAAAACTTGGTATCTTTACTACCCAGAATAACATTCTCCGCCACAGAAAAGGTATCCACCTGCTTAAAATGTTGGTGCACCATACCAATTCCGGCAAAGATGGCTTCCCGGGGTGATTTAAAACTGAATTTTTGACCTTCTATATAAATTTCTCCCTCATCGGGACGATACAGCCCAGAAAGAATGGACATTAAGGTGCTTTTACCTGATCCGTTCTCACCCAGTAATGCTAAGACTTCACCTTTTTTCACCTGAAGGTTAACACCATCATTAGCCACAACACCGGGAAATCTTTTGGTTATTTGTTTCATTTCAACTAAATAATCGGCTGTCAAGTCCTTCGCCCCTTAAATTATGCTGCTGGCGGTATAACCGCCAGCAGCAATTATTTCATTATGATACTGGTTTATTTGGGAATGGTGCCATCTACACCTTCGACAAACCAATCAATGGAAAGCATATCAGCGTCGGACATTGTTTGTCCAGCAGCAATTCTTTCCTTCCCTGTTTGATCTTTAACAGGTCCATTAAATACATCAAACTTGCCTTCTATTAGCTCTTGTTTTTTGGTTTCAACTAATTGCTTAATATCTTCGCTAACCATTGGGCCATAGGGGGCTAGTCCAACAACGTTATCAGACATGGGTCCCCAGTACTCATTACTCTTCCAGGTTCCATCCTGAATGGCCTTAATGGTATCAACATAGTAGGGACCCCAATTCCAAACTGCAGAGGTCAATACAGCCTTGGGTGCCATTTTACCCATGTCACTGTTATAGCCAATGCCAAACTTGCCCTTTTCTTCAGCAGCTTGCATAGGACCAGGGGTATCCTGGTGCTGGGCTACCACATCCGCACCTGCTTCCAGTAAGCTCTTACCTGCTTCCTTCTCAGCTGCAGGATCATACCAGGTGTTTGTCCAAACAACTTTCACCTTGGCATCGGGGTTTACTGACCGAACGCCCATGGTAAAGGCATTGATACCACGAATTACTTCGGGAATGGGGAATGCTGCAACATAACCAATTACATTGCTTTCGGTGGTTTTACCAGCCACGATACCAGTTAAGTAACGGGATTGATACATACGGCCAAAATAAGTTCCTACGTTTTCAGCGGTTTTGTAGCCAGAGCAGTGGAGAAACTTAATATCGGGATACTTTTGGGCCACTTTAATAACACTGTCCATATAGCCAAAGCTGGTAGCAAAGATAACTTTATTTCCTCTTTCAGCCAGTTCGGTTAATACTCGCTCGGAGTCTGCACCCTCGGGAACAGATTCAATAATTGTGGTTTCAAGATTAGGAATCTCTTTTTCTAAATATTGACGTCCTAAATCATGGGCATAACTATACCCGCCATCACCTACGGGACCAACATAAATAAAAGCGACTTTTAATTTTTCCTCATTGGCTGCATCCTTTTGTTGATCTTGGGCCTGGGGTTTTTCCCCGCCGCCACAACCTACTAAAGCGAAGGTAAACATTAAGGTTAATACCAGTGCAAACATTTTTTTGTAGTTCAATTTCACTTTTTTCCCTCCTAATAATTTAGTCTATAACGAATCGATAATCTTCTCGCCATCCTCCACCCCCTGAAAAAGAACTACTTTGACGTAAAAATAGCCATGGATTTGAATTTTCAAAAAGAAAAATATAAAGGTCCATTTAGGAATAAATTATATGTCTTTTGCCAATACTTGGTATATAAACAATCCAACACTTTCGCATAGCATAAAAATCTATTGATGAAAGTATAAGAAAGCTAAGGAGGAAGTAGTTTGCAAGGTAAAGTTAAGTGGTTTAACGCCAACAAAGGTTATGGATTTATTGAGTCCGAAAGTGGTACTGATGTTTTTGTACACTATTCTGCGATTCAATCCGATGGCTATCGTAGCCTAGAAGAAGGTGAACCAGTAGAGTTTGATATTGTTGACGGCACCCGTGGTCCCCAAGCCTCTAATGTGATTAAACTTTAATATCATTAAAAAGCCCAGCACGATAGGTTTCCTCTTATCAGAGTGAAACCTACCGCCTGGGCTTTTATCCCTCTAGGTGTAGCGTAAACATACGCCTGTACCGCTTGGACCAAACCAACCCATTACATGGTTGTGGAACCCTAGGTACACTTTCCCTCCGTAGTCAGGCAATTACGGTTGCCCGGTAGAAACACTTAGGCCAATTCCCAAGTATATACGGAAATATTACATTTATTTTACGTTTCAATCCTACCAAGATTTTATACACTTGTCAATTAAAAAAACACACGTATGTGGTACCTAGAAAAACAGCTTTCTATTGCCATTGTTCGGATGGTGCCGACCAGTGGCATGAGTCTTATACGTATCCTTAAAATCTAATACTTTCTGAAATAGTATAAAAAAGTCCAGGTTATCTTGGACTTTTTTGGTTTCTATGCATAACATAAAGATAAAGGAGGTCCCATTAATGGTTATCTGCCCTTATTGCCAAAAGGAAATAATAGTTAATCAGGACACCTGCCCCCACTGTGGGGTTACTCTTATTTATTTTTATTATTGTAACAGATGTAATGAGGAGTTTGCTGCCACTGGTACTTTAAAATTTTGTCCACTTTGTGATGCGGATTTATCTGATCAAATGAACTAATTTTTTGACACCAACTGTTCTTCCTTACTACCAGCCCTACTATAATACACCTTTTTGGCCCCAACCTGAACAAGCTGCCTTTCGGGATAGCGTAAGGCTGTTAGTTTTCCCCCCATGGCACAACCAGTATCAATATTAATGGTATTGCTTCTAAATATAGGCTCCTCTATGGGTGTGTGACCATAAACAATTAAAGCCTGACCACGATAATTCTTCGCCCAATCCCTGCGAATCGGTAATCCCTCAGGGGTAACTTCTCCAGTGGTATCCCCATAGAGGCAAAAGCTCATAATCCTTTTGTTAACCTGACCGATCATATTTGCCTTAATTCCGGCATGAACTGTCACCAGTTTGCCATCATCCAAAATTAAATATAAAGGGGCATTTTCATAAAAGGAGATAAATTCCCTTGAGAAAATTTCCTTTTCCGTAGCACAAAGGGCCATAAATTCCGCCACCGTTTTTTCCATGCCGTACTTGATCTGAACATTCCTGCCTAAAAGATACCGGTATAATTTGTTGCAATGGTTTCCAGGAACATATAACGCATGCTCCCGGTGGACCATTTCCATGACCAAACCAATACTGTCTAAACAACGGGGTCCCCGATCACCTAAATCACCTAAAAAAATTATTTTTCTTCCCTTGGGGTGAATAAAGCTCGGTCCTTTCCTGTGGTAGCCCAGTTCTTGCAAAAGTTCGCTTAATTCCTCCAGACACCCATGTACATCACCAATGATATCAAAGGGGCCCTTTTCATGTCTTTGATCAATTTCCAGATCAACACCCCCTTAAGCCAATCAATAATGCCACTACTGGCTAAGCGGACGTTTAATTAAAAGAAATCATCGTCATCGTCATCTTGTTCCAACCAATCGATAAGAGGGTTATATCCCAACATTCCCACTGTAGCTGTTTTGATTCCCATCACTGTCATACCCTTTCCCAACAATGATTTGCGATAATTTTCGGAACGACCCAATCCTAAAAAAGCAATACCACCCACAACACTTAACAATCGTTCGTTGGTATTCATATTACGACGCACGATTCTCACCTCCATATTTCTATTATGGGCGATGAGCTGCTATATCTATCGTCGTAAATTATGTCAAGATAGGAATATAATTGGTAATCTCTGCTTCCGAAAAACGCTTCATGGCCCGATATTCTTTAAAACTACAGTCCGTACAGGCTAGCAAGTGAACACAGCATTCCCCAGTGTACCCTTTATAACCATCTTCATATATTTCCTGATCCAAATACGCACTGTAGGGATCATAAAAATCCTGTACGAGACCTAAATCCAGTAAGTGTTCACCGCACTTCGGACAAATAATGGTTAAAGTAAAAAGCCCATTGCATAAAACACACAATTTATCCAAAAACATCACCCCATCTTTATTTACGTCTAGCTTTCCCTTGAAAATAATTTTCATAAAGAAGGGGAGAGTAAAATATTTTAACTTTTTTCGCAATGCGAACAATGAGGAACAATCAATTTCCCTGCCAAAAGCGGTTCAAGTTTTGCCAAACCACCCCAGCGGGAGAGAAAGAAGGTTACAACCAGGGCTAATAAAACTCGGCATCCCAGTATAATTGAACCATCGGCACCGATGGCAATAAAAAGGGCGGTATCTTCCACCACCGAGTGACAAAGAACTAAAAAAATATTAATTAAGAACAGATCCCGCCAGGATAAGTGTCCTTCCTTTACACTATCAATAATAACTCCTGCTCCATAGGCTAGACCAAAGGTTAAACCAATTAGAATGGGAAAAGCTCCTTCTTTGGGTAGTCTAAAAAAACGCATCGCCGGGGCCATCCATTTTGCTATTCTATCTAACAACTTCATATCCCGTGCGATTTCTAGAATAATCATCATCGGGAAAATAATCAAGGCCATTTGCAACACGTTTTTTAAACTTCCGGTCAAAGAGATTTTGATTATTTCTAACCAATCCATTTTCTTCTTCCTTCCTTCGTTATGGACCATCGCCATTTCTATAAAGTAATATTCAAAATGATGCCAGCAAATATCGCTACCGTAATGCGACCTAGGCCGATAATCCAGGGATTGATGCCTGATTTACCAGCCACTGCACACTCCACAGGCAAGGTATGGGAAAAAAGCAGCATCATGGCAATAATCGTAATCTCCCTGGGTTCTAAATGCAAAGAAGTAATGACCCCAATGGCCGCATACATGTTTAATACATTACCAATCACCAGTGCCAGTGAAGCCTCTCCTGGCAAACCTACATATTTCATAAAGGGGGCACAGAAATCTGCAATTTTACCTAACAGAGGGGTGAAACTTAAAACTGTTACAACCATATAAATCGGAACCACCACCTTGGAAAGCATCCAGGTGGTGGATAAGCCCTTATGAAAACCCCTTTTTAATGTATCCATTGTAACCATTCCGCCAATAACCTCACTGTCTTATTTCTTTAATGACTATTAAAATTCTCCAAATTAATTTCATTCCCTCCTCCGGGCATGAAGGTATCCATGGTATAAATTGTATAAAGGACAGCCTTTGCCGCCCTTATATTTTATACCAGTATCCGACTATCCCCTACCCGACGAGTGATTCTTTCACGATCCAGGAATTCTAATAATGGCAAAATATACTTCCGGGAAGTACCTAATAAATCACGGGTCTGGGCTACGGTAATTTCTTGATGATCCTTGATAAACTTAATAATTTTCTCCTTGGCCTCACGATATTTTTCAACCGGGAAGTAAAGTTCTTCGTCGCCTAATTTAAGCAATTTACCAGTACGCAGCAAATACTGTAAATATTCCTGGGCCTCTGCATCTTTGATGCGATATTTTTTTACCGCTTCAGCCCAGGACGGTGGTTGAAAATTACCCTCTTCAATGGTTGCCATGATGTTGTTTATCATTTTCTGATGACCATCCGCTAATTTGTCGCCAAATTCGGGGCTGGCCAAGGTCTTATCAAAGAGCTTAATGATACCATCTGCTGCCATTTCAGTAAGCAGGTATTGAAAATTTTTATTATTGATAGAGGAAAACTTTCTGGAGCGTAGTTCTTCCTTGGGATAACCTTCCCTTAAGGGAAATTCCCGATGATAGTTTATGATCATACTTTTAACTTCCTGACACCATTTCCGATAAACCGCTTGGGTTAGCAAAAGGTTCTTTTTATCTGTGGCTATAATTTTAATCCTTTGTTCTGCCACAAGTTTGGACAGATTTTCTTCAACTACCTGCTCGCTAAGCCCAGTTCCAGTCATTATCTCCTCCTGGTTCAGCAGAGCTTGCTTGGCCGCCACATATTGGTCGATTAACTCCTCCGGGGTTCCCTTTTCCTTGGTGGTAAGTTCCTCAATTACCTCCGGCCGATAACGTTTATGCTTTGGTGCATTGGGGTCAATGACTACTCCACCGGCAATGGTCCGCATCGGGGAATAGGAACGAATGACAAATCGGTCACCCTTGCCGGCAATGCCTTCCTGTTCTAGTTCCAGTTGAACATAGGCCTCTTGATTCGGTTCCAGTTCCTCCCGATCAAGTAGCCGAACCCTACCCAAAATCTCATCTGTTCCTAAATATAAACGAACTCTGGCACGATTTTTAAGGGGTTTTGCCGCACTCTCCAAGAGCAATAATTTGACATCCATGCGATGGGATGGTTCTACACTGTTGGGTGTTACCAGTACACTGCCCCGCTTTACATCATCCACTTCGATGTTGGTTAGATTTACCGCCGTGCGCTGCCCCGCCCGGGCCTGATCTACTTTTTTACCATGTACCTGAATGGAACGAACCCTTGAGACGAACCCCTGGGGCATAATTCCCACTGTATCACCGATCATTACCCGACCGGATTGCAAGGTGCCGGTAACCACTGTGCCAAAACCAGTCACCGAAAAAACCCGGTCGATGGGCAATCTTAATTTGCCACTGCTGATCCTTTCTTCCGTATCTTCTACAAACTTATCAATCACTTGAAGCAATTCAGGAATTCCTTGCTTTGTTAATGAAGATACGGGTATAATTGGTGCCTGGCTAAGAACGGTATTCATTAGATATTCCCTTATCTCCTCACTCACCAGGGCAAGCCATTCTTCATCCACCAAGTCCGTTTTCGTTAAGACCACAATACCTTTTTTTACCTGTAGCAGTTGAATAATATCCACATGTTCCTTGGTTTGGGGCATCACACCTTCATCTGCGGCAATCACCAGCATTACCAGATCAATGCCGCCAACCCCTGCCAGCATGTTTTTTATGAAGCGTTCATGCCCGGGAACATCCACTATGCCTGCCTGCTTACCACTGGGCAGCTTTAACTGGGCAAATCCCAACTCAATGGATATGCCCCTTTCCTGCTCTTCCTTTAAACGGTCTGTTTCAGTTCCCGTTAATGTTTTGATGAGCCGGGTTTTTCCGTGATCCACATGTCCTGCGGTACCAATAATAATGTGTTTCAAGACCGGATCACCTCCCCATAATTTATTACATAAGCCAATATTTCAGCCAGCATATCAATTTCTTCCGGTTGAACCGTACGCAAATCGATCTGATATTTGCCATCCCTTACCCTGGCAACCACCGCTGGTTCTGCCAGACGTAACTTTACCGCAAGCTCATCTACCGTCATTAATTCCGGCAAAAGGGCCAATAAATAAGTCGGCATTTCAGCCGTGGGCATGGAACCACCGCCAACCTGGGAGTACCCTTTGATAACCTCTAGAGATACCTTTGCTTGCACGAGGGAACGAACTTTGAACTCCAATTCCTTTGCCCGGACCCGTATTTTTTCCTGGGATTCGGTAAGCATGCGAAGGGTAGGAATATTTGTTAATACATTTTCCTCATCCAAATACTCCCTCAGGGTGGCTTCCAGTGCCGCAACCGTAAACTTATTGATGCGTACTGCCCGGGTCAAAGGATTTTTCTTCATTTTTTCAACCCAATGTCTTTTGCCCACAATGATTCCGGCCTGGGGTCCCCCCAGAAGTTTATCCCCGGAGAAGGTAACAATATCGGCCCCAGCCGCAACTGTTTCTTGAACACTGGGCTCCTTAGGTAAGCCATACTTCGCTAAATCTACTAAAAAACCACTGCCCAGATCAGACATAACCGGAATGTTCGTTGCTTGTCCAATTTGCACCAATTCCTCCACGGTGGTTTCTCTGGTAAAACCAACAATGCGGTAATTACTTGTATGAACATGCAGCAGCAAAGCAGTATTTTCCGATACACCGTTTTGATAATCCCCGGGGTGAGTTTTATTGGTGGCACCTACCTCCACCAAGGTTGCCCCACTTTGTTCCATAACCTCAGGAATGCGAAAGGAGCCGCCAATTTCCACCAACTGTCCCCTGGAGACGATAACTTCTTTTCCTTTGGCCATGGTGCCCAGAGCCAGTAAGACTGCCGCCGCATTGTTATTTACCACCAGTGCTGCCTCCGCTCCGGTAAGTCGGGTCAATAGTTCCTCCACAGGCTCATAGCGGGAGCCTCTTTTGCCGGATTCTAGATTGATTTCTAAATTACAAAAGGAAGAGGAAACAGCAGTTACAGTATCTCTGGCACTTTCTGACATGAGCGCCCGGCCTAGATTAGTATGTAGTACCACTCCACTGGCGTTAATAACCCGCCTTAGGTTGGGCCTGGTTTTTTCTTTTATCAAAGCAACGGCTTTTTGCAGAACCCTATCATGGACTGTCCCAGGTTCAAAAATCTGACCCTCTAAGATAGCTTTTCTAATTAAAGCCGTGGAATTGCGGATAGATTCGACCACCACTGACCTTGGGGTGGTCTGCAAAAGTCTTGTCATATCCCTATGTAATAATATTTGGTCAACTTTAGGCAATTCTCTTAGTAAAGACTTATCGCTATGCGGTTCCATACAATTCCTCCGTTACTATTTCTTTGTTCATTATAGGGCACCCCTCATATAAAATGCAAGAAACCCAGCATTAGCTGGGTTTCACATTTTCTCACTTATTAATAATCCCTATCCCTTCATAAATCCTTTTTCAGCATTATCTAAATTTATGAACATTGTTGCTCTAGCCTTGTGCGGATCACCTTTTTTTATGGCCTCAAATATATTTTTATGCTCCTCAAATAACCTAGCAGGTGTACCAGGGGTTTTGTATAGTTTTTCGCGAACCGTAAACATCTCTTTTTTCATTGTCTCTGAAATGGAACTCATCAGCTTGATCAATAAGGAATTGTGTGCCGCCGCGCAGATAGCATAGTGAAACCTAATATCGGAAGCATCTCCCAAATTACCCTTTTTTATATCATTTTCCATCTCATCCAAGGCCAATTGAATCATTTGCATATCTTCTTCGGTTCTTCTCTGGGCAGCTAAAGCAGCGGCCTCTACCTCAACGATTTTCCTCAGTTCTAATAACTCGGCGATGCTGTTTTTGCCGGTTAAGACGGCTAAGGAAATGATATCCGTCATGGATTTTGAGCCCATTTCACGCACAAAGGTACCCTCACCTGGTTTTATTTCAATAACCCCAATTGCTTCTAAGGAACGATAGGCTTCTCTAACCGCCGAACGGCCCACCTGAAGCTTTTCAGCCAATTCACGTTCCGGCAGCAATTTATCCCCAGGACTAAGGTCGCCATGAACAATCATTTGTTTAACTTGTTCTACGATTTCTTCATATATTTTCTTAGTTTTGATGGGCTTAAAATCCATTGTCGACACTCCAATATTCTATTTAATTAGTTAAAATATTGTTACAATACAATTATAGCATAAAACCTCCCCTGGACGTGAAGCTTCTTGTCCTGGTATTAAGGTTTTTTAATGTTTTATTTTAAGTCTGCTGCAAAGGGTAAGTAAAAGCTAATCCATTAAACCTTTATAAATTTCCGGTCTTCTGCTGGCAAGGAAAAAGCTATTGGCCATCGATGAGGATTTCCTTTCCCGAATGGCATTTATCTTTGAACAATCTAAAACTTTTACCAGCATGGATTGTTTACCCCCGAAATCCTCTGCTAAAACATTGCCCTTTGGGTCAATGATCATTGACCCACCGCAAAATTGACGACCATTACCGTCATCCCCCACTAAATTACAGGTGGCCACGAAAACAGAATTATCATAGGCTCTGGCAGCCAGATATTTTAGCCAGATAGCTTTGCGATCTCCCACAATGGTTGGAGAAGCATGGGGTGTAAAAATAATTTCTGCTCCTTGTAAAGAGAGCATCGTTGTTACTTCCGGAAAGTGAGTATCCCAACAAATTTGTATCCCAAGGATGGCCTTATCCGTGACAAAATGTTCAATGCTATTGCCAGCTTGATAGTAAGGCTGTTCACTGGTTCCCAGGTGGGTTTTGCGGTAGTAATCAACATTTTGACCCGGTTTAATCACCACTTGGGTAATAAAGGGCTTATTCCCTTGGTTTCTTTCTGCCATCCCGGCCAGAATCGTGATGTTATTTTTATAAGCTAACTCTTTTAGATAACAAACGGCCTCCCCTTCAAGTGTTTCCAGCAAATGGTCTGGCATCTGCCGACCATATCCTTGAATGCACATTTCAGGGAAACATATAATATCCACCTCATTTATTGCTGCTTCCTTAATAAAACTTTCCATTGTGGTTAAATTTTTTCGAATATCGCCAAAGGTTGCCTGCATTTGAACCAAGGCAATTTTGGTATCTTCCAAATATAGTCCTCCCTTTCGCATCGGCCATGGGCCATGGCCTAAATATACCAATACCGCGTCATCAGACGCGGTATTCATTAGGCTCGCCCTACATTTTTTAGTATTTCAGTAATCTGCTGGGGTTTATTCATGGTGTATAGGTGCACACCATCTACTCCGCTGTCCAATAGATCCCGAACCTGTTCACTGGCGTATTCAAGACCAGCCTTCTCCATATCCTCAGGATTTTCACCATATTTATCAACTATTATTAAAAGCTTCGCTGGCATCGACGCCCCACATAAAGAAATAATTCTTTTAACCTGTTTGGCATTCAGCACAGGCATGACCCCGGCTACCACCGGGCAATTAATATTCATCCTGCGGGCATTTTCTATAAAATTATAGAAAACCCGATTATCAAAATAAAGCTGAGTTATTAGAAAATCAACGCCTTGATCTACTTTAAACTTAAGCCAGTTCAGGTCGTCATTGAGACGACGACAATGTGCATGTCCCTCCGGGTAAGCTGCTGCTGCCACACAGGTATTGCCTTTATTTTTTATATGCCTCACAAGATCCGAGGCATACTTAAAGTCAGAATCTGAGAAGTCATAATTTTGGACATCCGCCGGTGGGTCACCCCTTAGGGCTAGGATATTTTCGATGTTTTCCTGTTGTAACCCTTCTAAAATTTGATCAATCTCATTCACTGTCTGCCCCACACAAGTTAGGTGGGCCAGGGTTTCCACGTTATAGCGGTTTTTAATCGTTGAGGCAATTTCCTTTGTTCGATCGCGGTTACTGCCACCAGCACCATATGTCACACTAATAAAATCAGGATTAAGCTTGATTAACCCCTCTAGGGTTTGATAAATGGTTTCCACAGGTGCAGTGATTTTTGGTGGAAATATTTCAAAGGAGATAACAGGTTTTTTTTGTTGGAACAGATTCGAGATTTTCATGTATACCACCTTGTCTATTTCAAAATACTACAGTCTATTATAACTTCTTCTGCCAAAAGGGGAAAGATGATTTCCTAAATCTTACATCCTTCTTAACTATTTGCCAATAACCTTGTTAATATTCGTCTGATTTATTATACTACGATGTGTAAATGATAAAACTATCCATATAAATAAGGGGGAAATAATATGAGTACAGAAAACAACCTAAAGGCTGCCTTTGCCGGCGAGTCCCAGGCAAATCGTAAATACTCAGCTTTTGCTGCAAAGGCTGAGCAGGAAGGCTATCCCGGGGTGGCCAAACTTTTTAGAGCAGCATCCGAAGCGGAAGCCATTCACGCCCTCAGCGAATTAAAGGCTCTGGGAGGAGTAAAAACCACTGCGGAGAATCTGAAAGAAGCCATCGAGGGTGAAACCTATGAGTTTACTGAAATGTACCCGGATTTCATTAAAACTGCTGAAACAGAAGAAAATAACCTTGCCAAGCGATCCTTCCACTTGGCTAATGAAGCCGAAAAGGTACACGCTGATTTGTACAAGGAAGCCTTGGCATTGCTAGAGAGCAAAGAAAATGTTGATTACTACCTCTGTCCTGTATGTGGCTATATACATAAACACAATGCACCAGAAAAATGCCCCATCTGTGGTGCAAAAGACAGTGCTTTTAAGAACATTGGGTAAAATTAATTAAAGCGAGATGTCAATCATTCATCTCGCTTTGTTACTCACCCCATATAGCCAACCTTACCCTTTCCTCAATAAGACCACTTTTATAGCAATAATCATAAAAAGTTAACAATGCTTTTTTATGATTCTCTGTAAACCCATTTTCAATGACCTGGTAATATTCCTCCAAAATATCCGTAGGCAGACCACTTCTACGACGACTTTTCTCCAGTACGGATATTAAACTAGCGTTCACATACTGTTTGGACTCTACTAATTGATTATGGAGGATACCGACTACCTCTTGATTTTCCCTGGCAAAGTCCCTGCGAATGACCCAAAGGGTATACACCATCGGTTCACCGGTAAACTGCTTCCAAATTTCCCCCAAGTCTGTAACATGATAGGGTAAGTTCTCTTGCCTTACTCTTAAATATGCCCTTAAGGCATCATCACCAATTAATAAAACACCATCTCCATTAGTCATCATCCTATCTAAATCGGGCTGCATGGTAATAAAATTGGCTTCTAAATGGTAATAGTGATCAAAAAGCACCTTCAGTAAAGCCGTTGAAGTAGCCGAAGAGTCTGTTAGGCAGACCTTCTTGCCTTCCAATTCCATAACGGGTATTTTACTAAACAAAAGGGCGTTTTTTACCGGCCCATCTCCACTAACGGATAGATCGGGCAGTATCATGCATTGATCCATATTTCTGGCATATTCTATGGATGAAATAGAAGCAATATCCAATTGTCCTGCCAAAAACATTTTATTCAGAACAGCTGGTGATCCTTTAATCAATTTGCCATCAAAGGCCAGAAGGCCCTCTTCCAAGGCATGAAAGACCGGTAGAGCATTTAGATATTCCACCTGTCCAAACCTTATTTTGGCCACTAAAAACCCTCCCCAAGAACTGTACACATAATTCAACTGGTCAAATTTAAAATATTATTTGTGCTATCGACTTAACAATTTCAGTTCAATATTTATCTATATTCAAAAACTATCATTCAATGACACTTAGAACATCAAGAAAGGACCCGCACAGAATTAACGAGGGAGTTTTACAGAAAAACTATTTAGACTACTTTACGAGCCATTCCATCATTTAGCTGTATCCTTTGCAGGAGATGTTCAAAAATAATTTTTTCGGACTGATTTGGAAGTTTATCCAATCGTAATTTGGCCTGGTTATAATGGGTTAATATATCATACGATTTTCCCTGACTTAAACCGTACACCATCCCTAAATTAAGTCCGAATTCATATAGCAACATCTGGTCTTCCCTCGGTGCACCTACCACATCCCCAGCAATACTTGCAGCCCCTGCCAGCAATTCTGCCACTTCCAGACGTGTAACTTCACTAACTATCTGATTATTTAAACGATTTTGGTTAACTTTTTTTAATATGCCGCCCTCATGAATATAGCCAATAATCTCGGCTAAGGGTTGAAGATATTTTAGCAACCCAGCATCACATAGGGTAGTGAAAAATTTTCCGTATAAATAATCCCCTACTAATACAGGAAACTGGGTCCCATCCTTAGGATCAATCGTATGGGACTGGACAACCGTTTCTGGAATTTGCTTATGAATTTGTGAGGCCATAAAAATAAACTGCACGATTGCCCCTAGGGAAAGCAGTTTAGGTGATCTGCAGTTGTATAACCTTCCAACAGTAAGTACCACCGCCGGATGAATGAAATTGTCCATGGGGGAAAATTCCAAATGGGCATAGTCGCCCACGTGCCCGGCTTTTATTAATAATTGACCTTTAATTTTATGATGAATCGTTTGGATATCTTCCTGGAGACATACTAAAACGTCGCCTGACATGAACAAAACCCCCTCTTTGGCGGATACAAATAAGTTATTCGTTAATAAATCTGAATTTCCTCTTTTAAGTATTTGGAAAAAGCGTATAAAAAACTGACGAGCCTCGCTTCATCAAAAGGATGAGCTAGACTCGTCAGGTCGTGCTACTCTTGGTACTAATAAATATCCCTCCTATGAGTTTACGGCCACCAAATGCGGCGCCATACCAGGCAGGATTCCTCTCTTAGTCTCCTGAGCAGCCATATCCTTTGCACCAAATTCTCTGGTCAAGAAATTGCATGCATCCCAGGGATTCACTGAATCACCACAGGTAAAGACATCAACTGCGGCATAGCCTAATTCAGGCCAGGTATGAATAGCCAGGTGGCTTTCACTAATTACTACTACTCCACTAACTCCCTGAGGGCTAAATTTATGGAAAACATACTCGCGGACCTCAGCCCCCGATTCCAGTGCTGCGTTAACCATTATTTCCTCAACCCTTTTAACATTATTGAGGACTTCAAAATCACAGCCATAGATTTCAGCCAAGACATGGCGGCCCAATGGTTTCATTATAGTTATCCTCCTCCATTTCCTTAATTAAAATGTTGGAATTAACCAGCCCAAATCATAATAATGTAGGGCTGGTCAATTCCAACCAAAATCAATTTTAGCATAAACAATTTCCTTGTCAATAAAATCTTGCAGAAAAACCGCCTTTAATTGTCAAATATATTAGTTTGCTACAAAATTCACGTATTTACCTTATTTACCATCCGTTCTTATTTCGTGTATTGGTTTTGCTCTGTCTAATTACCTTTTACATTATATTAGGTCATTTAACAATATGTTTATGTTTATTCTTTTGTTCCGATAACACTAAGTAAACCAGGGGCGGTGCACCAAAAATCATGGTAGTTGCTGCAGCCACCACACCTGAGTCATTAAAGGCAAAGGCAACCAGGGCACCCGTAATTACCCCGATAAAGCCCTTAAATAAATAAGGATACTCAACCCTTAAATTTTTAACCACACCTTGGGGACGATAGAATAGCAAAGCCAGTATGCCCAAGCTGGCAAGCAGAACCCTACTCCAGACCGTGTAGCGTAGGAGTTTCATATTCATGGACCATTTTCGCTGGATGACTTGCAGTGCATGGTTAGGATCTTGCAGCAGTAAAGCCGCTGTGGTTCCCATATGGGAGCGCAAATCCACCGGGCGACTGAGATCAAAGGCAATAAAACCTGTTACAGACAATACTACTAGACAGCCAACCAGCACAACCGTAGTAAAACGAAAGCGCACCCCTATCAATAGGAGAAAGGTTACTAACAATCCCGCAGTAGCAGCAATGGTACCTCCCACGTTCGTACCTAGGTTCGGTGCCGCCATTGCATAAATGGTAAAAAGATAAAAAAAACCACTTAATATGATTAGGGTTCTTCTGTATTTTTCCAAATATTGTATTGCTGCAGTCGTACCAATAATTAAGGAACCGATTAAAACACCCATATATTCATTGCCAATGCCATAGAATCTTGCCCCAACAATGGGGTCGTAGCCAAGTACAGATTGTTTTAATAAAAAAGAAGCATTTAGCAAATCTGCTAATATCGTTCCGGCCGTAGCAAGACAAATAAATATGAAGGGGTCTATGCCAATCTTTCGTTGCAATAAAATAGCTATCCCAGAAAAGGCCAAAGTTAGTATAACCAGTTGCACTGCCATAACCGTAACTGAAATTTTTGGTAACAAGGGCATCATAAGCTCCACTAAGGGTACAGACATAACCAAAAGCAAGAAAGGCTTAATCACTTCGGCCATATGTTTTTTAAGAAAAATTCCATATAAGCCCATAAGTAGTACGATAAGCTGGAGAAAAACATAGGCAGACTGCAAGGGTGGCCTGGCCTGGTAGGTGGTAACCAAGCCCTTGTTTAAATCTAACAAATAATCCAAGCTATTCCCAGTAAAGTGTGCCTGGGAAGACATAAAGGGACGTCCAGACATTTCTGGTACCGGTTGAACACCTAAGGACCGGAGGATCGTTGGTGCAATATCCGTGTTCATGATGATACCATCCCGCTTCGTGGTGCCAGATGTTAATAATGTGCCAGGTTCCCATTTAGGTCCCAGAGCAATGATCGGTGTCAAGCTTATATTTCCTTTAACAGCCTCAGTGGTTGGGGTAGGCGTCACAACGATTAGGGCTTCCTTGCTGAAATCCATACTGCTGGCCAATTTTCCCACAAACTGATCTATTCTTTCCTTTGCCTCCTGGCGCTGTCTTTGGTATGCTTGCTCTGTTGCCTTATCTCGTTCCTCATATAACCGGGTCAGGTCACCGGTTTCAACCACAATAAGAGCTGCCTTTTCCCGATATTCTTTTATTTTAGCCAGAACCTTGACAAAATCAGTTCGATAAGAACCGATATTTTCTTGATGCTGTAATAAGATTGATCGATCCACTGTCCCCATATCCGTAACCCCTAATTCATTCATGGATATGGTGGTTATTAGCCTACGCTCCGTTCCGATTGTATCACTGTTACCTACAACTGCGGTTTTTTTGCCGGCATCATTAATTGCCTGACCCAGTGCCCCCGGAATTGCCGGATGTCTTAACTCCCCATTAGTCCTTATTAATTTGCCGATGGCAAGTTGAACTACTGAATCTTCTGGGGCATGTAAACCCGTACGCAGAAAATATTCATCCCCTGCGCTTAGATCAGAAAATTTTTCTTCTATATTAAAACCATTAATAACTTCCCCGTTTCCAACTAGGTGAGCGCCCCCACCGATGGTTGAATAGGTATGTTCGGAATAAATACCTGCTCCGGTATTGTTATTTAATAAACCTAAGGCACCCTGATTAGCCAAAGCCTTGAGATTGGCTAGCCCTTCCGCTTCGTAGTCCTGTATAGTAAGTTTGTCAATAACCACTAACACAACTCTTTCCACCGTTTCCTCGTTTGCATCGGCTGAGGCAAAATTTACAGGTCCCAGTGTACATAAACAGAATAAGATACTGGCAATAACTTTATGCCAGAAAGAGTAAACCAATTAAATCCCCCCAACAAAATCTCTACCCATCATTTAACGATCAACGGAAATATTTTTATCCAATAAAAGTTGGCTGTATAAATCCAAGGTTTTCTGTACCATTAAGGTAATGGTAAATTTATCATTTACATGCTTTAGACCATTTTTGCCCATGCGCGACAAGAGTTCTCTTTCTCCCAACAAGCCTGCCAAGGCCACGGCCAGGGCCTCGGGATCCTTTGGTGATACCACTAGACCCGTTTTACCTTCTAAAATTGCTTCAGGAACACCGCCCACTCGGGTGGCAACAACTGGTTTGGCAGCGGCCATTGCTTCCAATATGGCTAAAGGCAATCCTTCTGTGACAGAGGGCAACACAAAAATATCCAATACAGCATAAATCTCTTCAATATTTTCTCTCATTCCAGCAAAAATCGCCCGGTTGCCTAGCCCAAGCTCCAAGGCCTCCTCTTCCAGTTGTTGGCGCAGCGGACCATCTCCTACTATTAATAAAGTAATATTATATTCTTTAAGGAGAGAGGCAGCCTTTAGCAAATAAGCAACACCCTTTTGAGGGGCCAGGCGGGCAATGGTTCCAATCACTACACCGGAAGGGGGTAGCTTTAATTCTTTTTTGATTTCTTCCTTATCGAATTCTTGGTTGAATTTTTCTATTTCTATTCCATTATAAATGGTGGTTAATCGACTTAGCGATATTTCCTCTTTTTCCACCAGCTCTTGTTTTAAAGCATCCGAAACCGTGATAATTCGATCCGTAAAACGGGCCAAGATCTTTTCTACCGTTGCATAAATTTTTTTCTTCCAACCAGGCCATTCCTCATAAAATATACTATTATGAGCAGTAAAAACAATCACTGGGGTTCTGGCAATTATGCCTGCTATACGACCAACAAGTGCAGCCTTTGAGCTATGGGCATGCATTATTGTGGTACGGGACTGGTGCAAATATTTAACTAATGTACGAATGACAGCATAGTCCTTTGACAGTGATATTTCCCCGGCCAAGGGAATCGGAATAAGATTAACCCCCATTTGGTATAGTTCATCCCACAATGCTGTACTAGGTGGACAAGCCACTGTTATTGAAAACTTATTTTTATCGGTATGGCGAATCAAATTTATCAGGTGATTTTTCATGCCACCTGCTGCGGGCCTTATAATATGGAGAATCTTTATTTTATTCAACGGTTTCCACCCCTGCAATTGTATATCTTTTCCAAATAAAACCCTCTATATGCATCCAACCAGTATTCGCCACCTCTAATTAAAACACCTGCAAGCGTGAGCCTTAGATTTTCTACTCGGATAATAGCTTTCTATTATCCTTGTTCGGCTGGTGCCGACCAGCGGCATGAGAGTCTTATACTGAAAAATGGTCATGACCAAAAAAAGAAGTGCCGCTTACTACTTAAGTAGTTTTGCGACACTCCCTGGGTGGTTAGTCTACTCTTATGGCATCGGTGGGGCAACTTTCAGCAGCTTCCTTCGCCGAGTCTTCTTGACCATCTGGAATTTCATCGACAATTGCATAGGCCTTTTCTTCGTCATTCCAATCAAATACCTCAGGACAAGTGTCGATACATGCACCACAGCTAATGCATAGATCTTGATCAACAGATGCCTTCATAGTAACACCTCCATTATTTTGACAATAATATTTTGACTGCCAATATCGGTAATTATTCCCGATAGATAGAAAAATTAACCATGAATTAATGCCGGCAGACAACGTGTACAGGTCCAGACACTTTCACCCTTCATCCTAGTGGGTAGTAAAGCCCGATCGTGATCTTCACTGCCGCAGCGGTGGCACTTAATTTCTACCCCTGGTGGTAACCCTGAACCTTGTTTATTTCTGCTCTTTAGATGTTCTTCAACAGCGTGATGGTCAAAATCCACAGCATCCCGCTCTTCTAAGGATAATGCCCCGGTGGGACAAGTCCCCAAACAAAAGCCCGCACCATCACATAGTTCTTCCTTTAAAACCTTGGCCTTGCCAGCAACCAGTTCAATGGCTCCCTCTGCACAGGGAGAAACACATTGACCGCAACCATTGCATAATTCTTCATCGATTTTAACAATTTTTCGGATAGCCATATTTCTTCTCCTCATTTTTTTATAGATTTTGCCCCAATAAAATTAAATTAATCCTATTGTATCCGTAATTAACCAAAAAGGGTGTAATTTTCATCACACTTAATAATGATCCCGCTCCGTATCCAACCTTTTTTCCTCATTTAGACCAATGGTTGAAAATAACTCTTTAAATTTCAGAAAATCTTCCAATCGCATTACTTCTGTATTCGAATAAAAGACTCTCCCCAAATTATTTACCGCACCCCAGGTAACCTTAACAATGTCACGATCAAACCCCTTGGTTGTTTTGGTCTTGATAAACAGTTTAACAGACATTTATTCACCCACTTATTCGTTAACTGATTATATTCATTATAAAATTAAACAAGCATATAGGAAAGTATGTAACTTTCCTATATGCAAATCTGTGTTACTTCTGGCATTCAGAGCACATTTGATCGGAGTTATCAGAAACAGAGCTGCTAGAGCTAGAACACTCACTTGAATTTGAACAACTGGATGTCAATTGTTCTATTTCTTCTAGAGCCTTTGATGTACGTTTCTCTTTAGCCATTAATGTAACACCTCCTGTTCATAGATTGTCCAAATTAGACATTTTCACTCCTGTAAGGATTTACTATTTATGTCGGCCACATTGCCAACTAATGGAATGTTTTAATTTTTAAAAATATTTTTTATATAACAGAGGATTTTGACAAAACATGTTTAATATTAATATTAACGGTCTGACCATCAGATATCATGCCATACTATTATCAGATTTGCGTTGCATTTTAGGAAGTACGGCTCCCATTACCACAAGGTTCAAAGTTTGAGTATGCCAAGAGGAGGTGATTTTCAAGTTTTAAGGCATTATTTATAACTAAAGAGGCAATCATAAATAACTAAAACTTGCAAGGAGGTCCTCTATGTTAGCTTTCATGGCCTTTGTGCCGATTTTACTAACGATTATACTAATGGCTGCTTTTAACTGGCCCGCCAAAAGAGCGTTACCCCTATCCTGGGCCCTCAGTGCCGGCATAGCTTTAACAGTTTGGCAAATGGATTTTCAACATGTTTTTGGCTATTCCTTATTTGGATTTTTAAAAGCCATTGACGTTCTTATTATTATCTTTGGAGCCATTTTAATTCTCAATACCATGAAAACTTCCGGTGCCATGACCACCATTAACAATGGTTTTAACGGCATCACCAAGGACCGTCGTATTCAGGCTGTCATTATTGGCTGGATGTTCGGTGCCTTCATCGAAGGTGCCGCTGGTTTTGGTACACCCGCTGCTATTTGTGGTCCCCTGCTAGTGGGTCTTGGTTTTCCTCCCCTGGCTGCGGCCATGGTAGCACTTATCTTTAACAGTACCCCTGTATCCTTTGGTGCAGTTGGTACCCCTGTATTTGGTGCCATGAGTACTTTGGCCGGAAACTTGAGCCAGGTAGGCGCTGATCAAGAAGTCTTTAAGTTACTAATGACTAAGTGGGTAGCAATTCCCCATGGTGTGGTTGGTGTATTTATTCCCTTACTGGGTCTCTGCCTCATGACCAAGTTCTTCAGTGAAGAAAGATCCATTAAACCTGGTTTGGCAGCAGCACCCTTTGCAATTTTTGCCGGTTTAGCCTTTGTCATACCTTATATTTTGACCGCTGCGTTCTTAGGACCTGAGTTTCCCTCTCTGGTCGGTGCTTTCATTGGACTGCCTATCGTTCTATTGGCTGCCAAAGCCGGTTTCTTAGTACCCAAGGATACCTGGGATTTCCCCCACAAATCCAAGTGGGAGGCTGATTGGAAATCTGTTATGGAAGAGAACACGGGTGATATTGGTGAGGCCAAAATGTCCCTGGCCAAGGCTTGGGCTCCCTATGCCTTAATTGCTATTATCCTTGTTGCAACCCGTATTCCCTCCCTGGGTTTAAAGGCCATGTTGGCCGCCCAAACCATTACTATCCCTAACATCATGGGCATTGAAAATCTAAATTATGCCTTACAATGGGCATATCTACCTGGAACCGTTCCCTTTATCCTGGTGGCCTTAATCACCCACTTTATTCACGGTATGAATGGCCAACAAATCAAGACTGCTTGGACCAACACCTTTAAGCAAATTACCGGTGCTGCCATTGCCCTATTCGCCGGTGTAGCCTTGGTTCAATTGATGCTTAACTCAGGTACCAACGCTGGCAACCTGCCCAGCATGATGACAGCGATGGCCCAAGCTGCAGCTGCTCTATCCGGGGATGCCTTCCCCTTCTTTGCACCCTTTATCGGTGTGTTAGGTGCCTTTATTTCCGGGTCCAACACAGTATCCAACATTCTATTTGCTTCCTTCCAGTTTGAGACCGCCAGAATTCTGGCCATGCCCGAGATACTGATTGTAAGCCTACAGATTATTGGTGGTGCTGTGGGTAACATGATCTGTGTTAACAACGTCGTTGCGGTTTGTGCCACAGTGGGTACCATCGGCGTAGAAGGTAAGATAATCAGAAGAAATGCCATCCCCTGCTTCATTTACGGCATCATCGTGGCTGCCATTGTAGCTGCCATGATTTACAGTGGATTCAACCCATTCCCAATTAAATAACCAAAACCCCCTGGATTTTTAAAGATCCGGGGGGTTTTTTAGCCTTTCGTATTCCTTATTCGGGAAATTGATTTGATCCAGGAACAACCCTTGATACCTTTCATCCATTGCCAGTTCCAAATGTTTAAAGGCTTTTTGCATATTCTCCGCCCTTAGTCTTTCACCGTAGGAAAGCAGCATCCTAATTGACCCTATTCCGGCGGCATTGCCAACCTGTTGTACCTTTGCTAAGGAGATGCCATTTAACAGACCGATTCTTTGGGCATTGGCCGGGTCTAAATAGTTCCCAAAACCCCCGGCCAGCTTTAACTCTGTTATATCTTCCGGTGCTATGCTTGCTTCTGTTAGGATCACCTTTATGGCTGCCGCCACTGCTGCTTTAGCAAGCTGCACTTCCCGAATATCCTGTTGGGTAATAAAAATGTCTTTCGTCAGATTTACGGCTCTTTCCGGGTGCGTTTTTAGTCTTTGTTTAATCTTAAAGGATATTACCGGGGAAAGTTCCTCTACCCCTTGGATACGGCCACTGCTGTCAACGATACCCAACCGCAGCATTTCAGCCAGGGCATCTACCAGACCGGAACCACAGATTCCTTCTGCCCGGCCCCCGCCGATAACGCTTGCATGCACATCAAAATCCATCGTAACCTTATCAATGGCACCGGACCTAGCTACCATGCCGTGCTTAATATTACCACCCTCCAGGGCAGGTCCCGCCGGGGCAGAGGCAGCCAGAAACTTTGCCCCTTTTTGCAGTAGGATTTCACCGTTGGTGCCAATATCCACCAGTAACTTGGTTTCATCGGACCAAGAAAAACCTTGGGCCAGACAGGCAGCCAGGGCATCGGAACCCACAAAACCACCGATCAAAGGTGGTAAATAACAAACTGCTTTGGGCACAGCGGTAAGTCCCAATTCCTCTGCCGTTTTATAGAAAGGTCCCTTGGCGTAAGGCTGAAAGGGGGCATTGGCCAGTCCATGTAAGGGAAGTTGCAACAATATGTGAATCATGGGAGTATTTCCTACCATGACAATTTCCCGGATCTGCTCAGGGTTAACCTGAGCCTCCTGGGCACAGGACAAGGCAAGTGAATTTAAACCTGCCACCAATGCTGAGCGAAGGTTTTGATAGTTTGCCTCTCCCGTTAAAGCATGGGACAGACGCGATATAACATCCGCCCCGTAGAGATATTGGCCGTTCCTTAGAGAGGCCACAGCCAGTCTTTTACCACTAAAGAGATCATATAAATAGCTAACCATCGTAGTGGTTCCTATATCCACGGCCAGTCCCAGCGGCGGATCGTCCCATTCAAACTTTTCTACAAAAACCCCTGCACGGTGCTTTAGCTCACCGTTTTTTTCTACCACAAAGGCAGGATCGGTAGGTATCCCCTGGGCGTGGCCTTCTGCCAAAATCACCAGTTCCCCAGAGGCTGGCACTTCCACTGTGCCAGCCTGATCAATAGGAGTTTGACAGGCTAAAACCCACTGCCCCTCCGTGTCAGAGGGCAATACCTTGACCAGGCATTTACCACAGCGGCCCGTACCCCCACAGGGGGCAGCCAGATCAATGCCGAGCAGTCTGGCTGCATCAAATACGGTTGTGCCCGGTGATACCTCAATTGATTTCCCCATTGGCTGAAAAACAATTTCTATTTTATCCAAGGCAAACCCTCTTTTGAAGTTAACATACCAATTTTTTAACCATATTTACTGCTTCCACCGCATCAACGGCATAACCATCGGCCCCGATTTCCTGGGCATATTGTTCCGTAACCGCAGCTCCACCCACCATTACTTTGCACCTTAGCCCCTGTTCTTTCACTTGCTTAATTATTTCAGGCATATTCACCATGGTGGTGGTCATTAAGGCACTTAAACCAATAATCTCAGCATTTTTTTCTGCTGCCACCCGGACAATCTCCTCATTGGGTACATTTTTGCCCAGGTCTATGACATCAAAACCATGGTTAGACAGCATTACCGAGACAATATTTTTGCCGATGTCGTGGATATCTCCCTTAACCGTTGCCATCACCACTGTGCCTGCTTTTTTAGAGGGCCCCTTGGCCAATTCCGGACGTAAATGTTCAAAGCTTTTGGTCATGGTCTCACCGGCCATCATTAACTGCGGCAAAAAGTAAATACCTAGCCCATATCTTCGTCCCACTTCCTCGATCCCAGGCACTAAGGCTTTATCCAACAATTCCATTGGCGATAGCCCTGTGGCCAAGGCTTCATCAATGTATGCCACAACATTATCTTTGTCCCCGGAAAGCACTGCCTGGTATAAAACTTCCAAGGGAGTAGTGGCCAACTTCTCTTGGGGCTTTGCCACTTGAGGACCGTTCGCTGCCTGTTGCTCCCTGGCAATGTACTTCTCAGCCCTGACATCTCGGGCCAGCAGCACGGCAGAGGCCCTCAGGGTTTCCATCATACGTTCATCCTGGGGATTTAGGATGGCTGCATCCAAGCCGGCATATAAGGCCATGGCAAAGAATGCCGTATTGATCAAGCCGCGGTTGGGCAGGCCAAAAGAAACATTGCTGACCCCCAAACTAGTGGTTACTCCCAGTTCCTTCTTTACCCGTCTAATGGCTTCGAGGGTTTGCGGTACTCCTTCCGGTTGGGCACTGACAGTTAACACCAGACAATCCAGCATCAAATCCTGTCTGGGAATACCCCACTCTTCGGTCTTTTGCACCAGCTTTCGCGCCACCTCCAGCCTACCCTGGACTGTGGCTGGAATACCTTGCTCATCCAGAGTTAAACCAATCAGGGCCGCCCCATAGCGTTTGGCCAGGGGTAGGATTGTTTCGATGCTACTTTCTTCACCATTGACAGAATTGATAATCGCCTTGCCGTGGTACAGTTTTAAAGCCTGTTCGATTACCTGAGGGTCTGTACTATCGATACATAGGGGGGCTTCTACCAAAACCTGAATGGCCTGAATGGCTCGCTCCATGGCCGAAATCTGGTCTACCCCGCCCACTCCAACGTTAACGTCTAAAATTTCCGCCCCGGCTTGTACCTGAGCCAAAGCATCCCGTCTGGTAATTTCCGTTTTCCCTGCACGAATTTCTTCTTGCAAAGCCTTTTTGCCGGTGGGGTTGAGACGCTCCCCGATGGCTACGGGTATACCCTGGGGATCAATGGTCACGGTTTTAACCCGGCTGGCTACCCTTAAACCAAAGGTTTTACTCCGGGGTTTTCTTTTAAGTTTCTTTACCCGGCCATAAATTGCCTGGATATGCTCGGGGGTGGTGCCACAGCAACCGCCCAGAATAGAGGCCCCATAGGTGACAAAACGCTCGGCATACTGGGCCATGGTCTCTGGTGTCTCCCGAAAAACGGTTTTACCATCCATAATTTCCGGCATACCGGCATTTGGTGAAACCAAGATCGGCAGGTTCGTACTTTCTGTAAGGGCCTGAACCACCTTTTCCAATTGACGGGGTCCCACTGAACAATTGACCCCAATGGCAGCAACACCAAGTCTTTCAGCCACCACTGCGGCGGTTTCCGGGTCGGTACCGGTAAAGGTGCGACCCGTTTCATCAAAGGTAAAGCTAGCCACCACTGGTACATTGCCGGCATCTGCAGCAGCAATGAGGGCTGCACGCATTTCTCCGATGTCGCCAAAGGTTTCAAAGAGGATTAAATCAACACCTGCCTCCACCATTGCCAGGCATTGTTCATAAAATTGCTCATAGGCTTGATCAAAGGTCATGGTACCCAGTGGTTGCAAAAACTTACCCAGGGGTCCCACTGAACCGGCTACCATTGCTCCGTATGGCCTGGCCGCCTCTTTCGCGATGATAACGGCCTGCCGGTTAATTTCTTTGACCTGATCAGCCAGGTTATAGTCCGCCAATTTTAATCCGATGGCCCCAAAGGTGTTGGTCGTTATGATGTCTGCCCCTGCTTCTAGATACAGTTTATGAATTTCCTTAATAATCTCGGGCTGGCTGAGGTTCCATTCCTCTGGACACCAACCCCCGGGAAGTCCCCTCTGTTGCAACAATGTACCCATGGCACCATCAATGATTAAAACTTCTTTTTGAACTCTTTCTCTAAAGGACAAATTCTTCTCTCCTTCCATTCCAGCAACGATATAGACAATCAGCCTTCTGACACAGGTCACATTTCTCACGTATTTTAGGCGGCTCTGGTACCCAACCAATAAAAAAACATAGGGATTTTGAGGGTTTCATCTGGCAAAACTCATTGCAAGTTATATTTATCTGCCACGCTTCAGCCAATTGAAGCACTGCCGGCAAATACTCCAGCGGCATGTCTTGATAACCGGGGCCTAGCTTGGCCGTGGCATATAATCCCCTTACTCCCATCTGGCGGGCTGCCAGGCCAATTACTTGCTCTGACAGTTCTTCCACCGCCACAGTTCCCACTGCATCCATAATAACTCCCTTGGTTGTTTCGCCCTTATTAAATAACCGTGTCACTTCTTGTTCGATAGCTTCCCCAACTGTTACTGCCACCACGCTTACAGCACTAATTTTTCTTAATGCAGCATCTCCAAGCACAAGGTCAGGCATCGAGCCAATGACAACCCCCTGCTGCTCTAGACAAAAGGGTACTTGAGTAATTGCCGCCGTAGGTGTGGCTAAAACTTTCCCGGCTTGAATAACCGCTTCAATCTGCCTAAGCAATTCCGGCCAATGGTCCGTTGAATTTTTTATGCCCAGGTAACGAAGTACCTTGGCTGGTGGAATCTTTAAAGCTATTTGGGGCAGCAGCATATAATCCTCCAATAATTACCATAATAAAAAAACACCCAATAAGGGCGTTATGGGTGATCGAAATCCCGTCGCACACCTTATCTTTCAAGAAACAAAAGTCCCTGCAGGAGTTGGCACCGCCGCCATAAATGGCCGGTTGCCGGGTTTCATAGGGCCAGTCCCTCCACCACTCTTGATAAGTGCAAAATTTTTATTTTATTATTGTAATGTACAATAGGTTTAGCTTTTTCGTCAAGATATTAATTAGATAAAATTTGCCGCAGACTCCCCTGCCACATAGCCAGTGCTAAAGGCCACCTGCATATTAAAACCACCCGTTTGTGCATCCACATCCAGAACTTCTCCGGCAAAAAACAGACCTTTCATCAGCTTGGATTCCATTGTCCGGGGATTTATTTCATTTACTTTAATTCCTCCGGCAGTTATTGTGGCCTCTTGAATGGGTCTGGTACCGGTTATATGAATTGGCAAACCCTTCAATAAAGCAGTCAGATTGCTTATCTCGTGGTGGCTTACCCTATTTGAAGGACGCTCTAAGGGAATATCAACCAACCGTAGGATCACTTTGGTCAACCTCTCTGGTATGCTTTCGGCTAAAATATTTTTTATGGAACGCTTGCCGGCTTGGCCAAGGTTTTTTGTTAGTTTTTGTTCTAGGTCACCCAAGGGGTAGCCGGGGAACAAATCTATTTTTCCTTGGATTAAAGCCTGGCTATCCTTCTGACAGGCCAGTGCCACTGGTCTGCTTACCCGCAGAGCACCGGGACCCGAAAGACCCCAGTGGGTTACAATAACATCGCCAACCTCCGCTGCCATTGTTTTTCCTTTTTGATTGTAAAGGGTGATGGTTACATCCTTTAAAGAAAGTCCCTGCACCTCCCGGTTGAGTATCCAGGGGTCGTTACAGGTAATGGAAACAGCCGCAGGCAACAATGGGGTCACCGCATGCCCCACCTGCCGGGCCAGCTTGTAACCATCCCCGGTGCTGCCAGTGGCAGGATAAGAAAGCCCGCCGGTGGCTACCACCACTGCTTTAGCAGTTACGACCTGGTCATTTATTTTGACACCCTGACAGGTTTGATCAGCCACCAAAAGAGAACTTACCTTAACGGCATAACTTATTTTCACACCAATTTGCTTTAGGTACCCAGTAAGTGCCTGAACCACATCAGCGGCCCGGTCACTAACCGGAAAAACCCGCCCTCTTTCTTCTACTTTCGTCTTAATCCCTAGGGTGCGTAAAAAACTTCTTAAATCTTCGCCTGAAAATCGGTGTAAGGCACCATAGACAAATTTACCATTGCCCGGAATATTGATAATCATTTCATTAATATCAGCACAATTGGTTAGGTTGCAACGTCCCCCGCCAGTAATGAGCATTTTTCTGCCCAGGGATTCATTTTTCTCCAGCAGCAGCACCCGTGCCCCCAGCATAGCTGCCCGGGCTGCCGCCATCATGCCAGCGGGGCCTCCCCCAACCACTAAAACATCCCATTTCAAATAAATCGACTCCCGTGTTTGGTAATTATGCCTTACTTGTTATATTTTAACTCAAGTAGGGGCTAAAGCATACTCATACCGGAAATATCCTTCGCTAGCTCAGGATGACAAAACGGCTGGCGGAAGGCTGAAAAAGCAGCCCCTTGGCAGGGCTGCCATTTACCATATATGCAAAATTAAACATTAAATCTAAAGTTTATAATATCTCCATCCTGTACGGTATATTCTTTACCTTCCAAGCGGAGGACGCCCTTTTCTTTGGCTTTGGCCATGGAACCAGTGGCCGACAGGTCTGCAAAGGCAATAACCTCAGCGCGGATAAAGCCGCGTTCGATATCGGAGTGAATCTTTCCTGCCGCTCTTTTGGCATCTGTGCTGCGCCTGATTGTCCAGGCCCGCACCTCATCCTCCCCAGCAGTTAGGAAGGAAATTAAACCTAAATATTCATAGGCTGCCTGGGCCAAACGATCGATACCCAATTCCTTGATACCCAGGTCTTCCATAAATAGTTCCCGGTCCTCGTCTGGCAATTGGCTGATTTCCATTTCTATACGGCCACATATCTCTATGACAGCAATGCCCTTTTCTGCAGCGTATTTTTCCACATTGGCCTTACCCAGGTAGCTTCCTTCCCTAAACTGGTCTTCATCAATGTTGATTACCAGCATCATGGGTTTCTCAGTCAAAAAGGCATAGTTTTTCAGAGTTGCTTTTTCTTCATCGGTTAAACCCAATTGGCTAATGGGACTTTCATCCTCCAAAGCCTGCAAACATTTCTTTAAGACTTCTAATTCAAAGGCATTTTCCTTGGTAATCTTTTTACCCGACTGAATTCTTTCAATTCTCTTTTCCACCAGATCCATATCAGCCAAAAGAATCTCTACGGCAATGGTTTCTATATCCCGCATCGGATTAATCTCATCTTCCACATGGGGTACGTCTGAGTTCTCAAAGGCTCTTACCACATGAACCAATAAGTCAGCATTACGAACGGCACTGAGGAATTGGTTGCCAACACCCTTCCCTTCACTGGAACCCCGTACCAAGCCTGGTACTTCACTAAATTGAATCTGGGCAAAGGTAGTTTTACGCGGCTTGTACATGTTCACTAAAAAATCAATTCTTTTATCTGGTATTTTGGCAGATGCAGTAATGGTTTCGGTTTTACCACTGAGGAAATTTGATGTTTCCTGATTCGAGTTGGTCAATAAATTAAATATTGTTGTTTTTCCCACCATCGGCAGTCCAATAATACCACTGGTTAAATTGGTTGACACATTTATCACCTCTGTTGATGAGAATTTTACCATATAATTATTAAGTTTGCTATCAATATGGGCATAATTAACTTGGTTGGAGGAAGTTTATCCTTGGTAATACTTCATATATAATGGGTGGTGCATGAAATGGCTGCAGAACGTGAGACTTGGTCAGGAAAAACCGGTTTTATTTTAGCCTGTATCGGAGCAGCAATGGGGCTTGGCTCCATATGGATGTTCCCCTGGCGGATCGGTGCCCACGGCGGTGGAGCATTCATGATTCCTTATCTGCTCTTTACCTTTGGTTTAGGTGTTTTTGGTTTAATGGGTGAATTTGCCTTTGGCCGCAGCCAACGAAAGGGGGCCATCGGCTCCTTTGCCAAGGTATTTAAGGCAAAGGGCAAAAATTACGGTGCTGCACTGGGTATTATACCCGTTCTCGGTGTTACTGGGGTCTTTGTCTTTTATTTGGTTGTTTGTGGTTGGATTTTGAAATATCTTTGTCTTGCCGTCAGCGGAGCCTTTGGTAAAATTGATCCCGGTCCTTACTTTGCCGGCTTTGCCGGGCACCCTGAGAGTATTTTCTGGCATTTCTTAGCATTGGCCATAACCTTAACCATTATTGCCAAGGGTGTTTTAGGCGGTATTGAAAGAGCCAATAAATATATGATGCCCGGTCTGTTCATCATTCTAATTATTCTGTTGTTCCGTTCTTTGACCTTACCTGGTTCCATGGAGGGTGTTCGATTTCTGCTGGCACCAGACTGGAGCAAACTGGCAGATGGCACCACCTGGGTGATGGCTTTAGGACAAGCCTTCTTTACAGTGTCCCTGGGTGGTGCTGCCATGCTGGTTTATGGCAGTTACCTTAAGGAAACAGAGGATGTTACTTCCTCTGCCATTCATACTGCACTTTGGACTACCATTGCTTCTCTGTTGGCTGCCTTTGTTACCATTCCATCAACCTTTGCCTTCAATTTAGACATTCAGGCGGGGCCCCCTTTGTTATTTATTACCCTTCCAATGGTATTTAAGACGATGGCTGGCGGCACTATCTTTGCTATTCTTTTTTTCTTAGCTGTAATTTTTGCTGCCATCTCCTCCGCCATCAATCTAATGGAGGTACCCGTTGAGGCGATCATGGATCGCTTTAATCTGAGCCGGCTGAAAGCTTCCCTTATCGTAGCCCTAACGGGCTTTATAATTGGTATCCCCCTGGATCTAAATATGGATCTATTTGGCAAATTTGCTGACCTTGTGACCATTTATTTTGTACCCTTTGGTGCTGTTATGGCATCCTTTGTCTTCTTCTGGATATATGGTGCAACCAAAGCCAGAGAACAAATCAATAAAAGTGCCGCAAAACCATTGGGTAAATGGTTGGAGTTTCACACCAAATATGTCTTTACCACTATAGCCATTGTGGTGTTAATTATCGGTATAATTCAAAGTTGACAGACCTAATCGTGTTACACAATGAGCGGTGCGAAACGACCCAGGGGCTGTTGCCTACATTTTGAATGAAAAAAGTGTCGCCTGCCTACTAAAAAGTAGTTTGCGACACTTCCTTTTGACTAATAGTTTTCAACCAGTAATTCGTAGTGGGCCTGAGGGTGAGCACAGGCGGGGCACAACTCGGGTGCTTCTTTTCCTTCGTGGACATAACCACAATTGCGGCACTTCCACTTGACTTGCTCTTCCCGCTTAAATACTCTGCCTTCTTCAATATTTTTCAACAAGGCCAGAAAACGTTTTTCATGTTCTTCTTCTACCTCGCCAATTTCTTTAAACACATCAGCAATCTCGTTAAAACCTTCTTCCCGGGCAATTCTCTCAAATTCCACGTACATATTGGTGTATTCGTAGTTTTCACCCTCTGCCGCTTCTTTGAGGTGCGTTTTGGTATCTGTAATGCCATTGAGAAATTTAAAAAGTCTTTTTGCGTGTTCCTTCTCATTGTCTGCAGTCTCAATAAAGATACCTGCAATTTGCTCATAGCCTTCTTTTTTTGCAGTGCTAGCCCAGTAGGTATATTTATTTCGTGCCTGACTTTCACCTGCAAAGGCAGCTAATAGGTTTGCTTCTGTTTTCGTTCCCTTTAAATTCATTTTCAAATCCCCCTTGTTCTTTCTTCTCTTTATGATGATAAAATTACTATTCGTTAAATTCCAATGATTTCCCTCTAATATGATAGGTCGTTCAGGCTTTGTTCATTTTTTTGTCATAATTATTAGAAAAGCTCAGGCCCGCGCCAGCCTATCGCGCGAGTCAGAGCTTTTCTAATCCTATCATCCTTAAAATTTTATACTTCTATTTTATACTTCTAATAGTAAGAAAAACAAAGCCGACCCTTGTAGGCCGACTCTTTGATCTTATATTACATTGGCTTTTCTTTGCTGGAGGTAACACGCATCTTTTCCTTGGGCTTTTCATTTCCCTGAAAAAGATCGTCAGCAAATTGATCTAACCTGGCAGGGTGGCTGGCAGGGCGTTCTGGATTCCTGGTGTTCGGGCTGTTGCTGGTACCACGATCTGACATTTTTTCACCTCCGTTAATTTAGAACCTTTTCGATGCGGGTCCAGACTCTCTTTGGGCCTATATAGCCGTTTCAAGGATTGACTGGCTTTCTGACAAAGGCCCTTCGACCTCAGCTGTAGTATTCCCGATCCGTTCCACGTTATGATGCAAATGTCCCTTGCCATTCCTGTTCTTTAAAACCAACCAAAACCTTCTCACCATTTGTCAATATGGGACGTTTCACCAACATGCCATCGGAGGCCAGGATATCATAAAGCTCTTCCGCAGTGGCAGTTTTAATTCTGTCCTTTAACCCCAGTTCCCTGTATTTGACACCGCTGGTGTTAAAGAATTTTTTAATCTCCAAACCACTTCTTTGATGAAGTTCACGTATTTCATCTTTAGTTGGATTGTCACGAACAATGTGACGGGTAGAAAATTCTATGCCCTTTGCTGTAAGCCAATCCTTGGCTTTTCGAACAGTACTTCATCTAGGATAATCAAACAAAACCCATGTCATTTATCTGTCCTCCGGTATCCTCATATTTTTTTGTAATTTACTTTTCCTTTTTGGGTAAAGGTTTAAAAGCAATCTTGTTGCCCGTCCTCTTACGGTATTCCCTTAGCATACCATCATAGTCATCATCAAGGGCCTTCATAATAGAAAAACACATGAGTACCATGATAATGGCAAAGGGCAGGGCCGTCACAATAGATGCTGTCTGCAGTCCCTGTAACCCCCCGCTTATTAATAAAACAATGGCAATGGAAGACTGCAATATTCCCCAAATAAGTTTCACCTTTTTGGAAGGGTTGTTATCACCCTTAGAGGAAAACATCCCTAAGACAAAGGTAGCAGAATCTGCGGATGTAATAAAAAAGGTTATGATTAATAATGTAGCTGTGGCAGCTAATAAGGTTCCCAGGGGTAATTGTCCCAGGGTAATAAACAATGCAACTGTAATATCTTCTTGGACGGCAGCAGCAATTCCCTTTTGCCCAAATAACTCAAGATTTAACGCTGCTCCCCCAAAGGTTGCAAACCAAAAGAAACTAAACAAACTAGGAACCAATAAAACTCCCAAAATAAATTCCTTGATGGTACGCCCCTTAGAAATTCGGGCAATGAACATTCCCACAAAGGGGGCCCAGGCAATCCACCAGGCCCAGTAAAACAAGGTCCAATTACCAACCCATTTATTCTGGGTAAAGGGAGTAAGACGAAGACTCATTTGAATAATATTTTGCAGGTAATCACCAAGCGTAGTTGTTAGCGTATCAAAAATAAAAGAAGTTGGCCCTAGAAATAAAACAAAAAACAATAGGGCTATTGCCACTGAGATATTGGCATTGCTCAGAATTTTGATTCCCCTATCCAGTCCCGTGGTGGCTGATATCATGTATAGCACTGAAACAACCAGAATAATTAAAAACTGAACAAAGGTGTTATTCGGAATGTTCAAAAGGTGCGCCAAGCCACCATTAATTTGAAGTGTTCCTAATCCCAGAGAGGTAGCAACGCCAAATGCCGTGGCCACAATGGCCAGTATATCAATTGTTTTGCCTATGGGCCCGTTTATACGGTCTCCTAGCAATGGGTAAAAGGTGGAACTGATTAATCCCCTATATCCCTTACGGAAATTAAAGTAGGCCAAGGACAGGCCTATAATTGTATAAATGGCCCAAGGATGAAAACCCCAATGAAAAAAGGCATATCTCATACCGATCCTGGCCGCATCCGCCGTACCTTCTTGATAGCCCTGGGGCGGGTTTAAATAATGGCTAACCGGTTCTGCAACACCCCAAAACACCAGTCCAATGCCCATCCCTGCACTGAACAGCATACTAAACCAGGTGATATTGGAATATTCCGGTTTGCTGTCATCATCACCCAAACGTATCTTTCCATATTTACTGAAAGCAAGGTAAATGGCAAATATAAGAAAACCAAAGGTTGCCAGAAGGTAAAACCAACCAAACTTCTCTGTCATAAAGGCTAGTAAACTATTGGCTTGCTGACCTAGGCTATGTGGAAAAAGTGCTCCCCAAAATACAAATGCCAGGATGATAGATACAGCTATATAAAAGATAATCAACGACCCCCTGTGCTACAGTTAAATCATTGTTATTTTTATTTCTTTTCAGCATATCTATACTACCTGGAAAATTTAAATAAGTGCACATATTTTACCTCATGCCAGTTATCTTGGGATTTTTCGCCCAATGCTAATATACCGGAAGCAACCCAGGGTGATCCCCGGTAATACTCCGCCCGCCTTGGGGAGTAACCACAAAGGTGTTCTCAATTCCCACTACACCAATGTCTTCAATCCCTTTTTTAGGTTCAATCGCAAAAACCATTCCTTCCTTTAGGGGTTCCGAAAAACCCTTGGCAATGATCGGTAATTCATCTGTCCACAGGCCAATTGCATGACCTAGAAATGGTATAGCCCGTTTACCAAAGCCCATAAAATTTTCACGGAACGCATGGCTCAGGCTATTCATGATCGTGTCATATATAGTAGCTGGAACAGCCCCCGGTTTTAGCATATCTGCAATTTGATACTGTATTTCCACACATTGATTATGGATAGAGATTGCTTTTTCTGGAAGGGATTCCCCAAACATGTAGGTCATCGTTTTATCTGTATGATAACCCCCGACGCCACACCCTAAATCCATATAGACTAAATCCCCTTTTTTAAGTTTACGTTCCCGACTACCCATCGTAGGCACTGCCCAACTTATGCCATAACTCCCTGCCGGCCCATAAAAACAGGTCGGGTAAAGCGAACTTTCGCCGAAGGCAGTATAACCTAGTGCCATCTCGGTGTCAAACCCTCTTAATCTGGTTACTCCATGATGACCTTCTTCAACCAATAGGCTAAACACCTCCGTGGCAAGTCTTGCTTCACTGATACCTTCTTTAAGTAGTTTTGGTACATCGTCCTCCATCACCCTTTGATGAATTTTACCCGATTGTTCCATTAGTGATAGTTCGTAGGGACTTTTTATAGCCCTTATGGCAGCTATTTGTGCATCTACAGCATGTCCTACGGTAAAAGAGAAATACTTCTGAAGTCGCTGATACAATGCCAGCGGCACGCTTTCGGTTTCCATATAAAGCACTTTAGGAAATTCCTTAAAGGATGCAGCCACATCGCTATAGGTGTTCATCGGCTTTATGTTCGGAAAAAATGATTCCTCCAAGGCCCGCTCATAACTACGACGAACCCAAAAAATTGCTTCATCCCCCCGGGGAATCATTAGCAAGCCATCTTGCATGGTCCCAGTAAAGTAGTAAAGGTTAATTTTATTGATAACTACAGCTATTTCCCAGTCTGGATTTGACACTTTCATTTTGTCCCTAAACCGTTTCATTCTTGCCTGAAGCTCAGTAAAAGGTACCTTAGACTTCAATGGACAGCACCCCTAAATATTATTTTATAATTAATTGAATAATATCACAATTCAATTAATTTAAACAGATTCCGTGCTTCCAAAAATATAGCCTTATATCTTAGGCGTTAAGCCATCCGCTATGTCATCCTGAGCGGTAGCGAAGGTTCTTTTTCTATCCTTAGAAAGGCTATCCTCAAGATCCTTCGCTCTAGCCAGGCTGACAAAAATTTTCCATGGTGACGTTTTGCTGCATGAGCAGCTATCTGGATTTAACAACGCCTTTTGTTGTGCCTTTTTTCTTAGCAGGCGGCCTGTTCTTCTTTTGATCAACAATGAAACCTTTGAATACGTCTTTTTTACTAATTTTTATCTTAAGCTCTTTTTCGTATCTTTTAATTATAGGTAATTCTCTTTCCGTAATGATGGTCACAGACGTACCTAGTCGGCCGCTTCTGCCCGTTCTGCCCGCTCTATGCAAATATTCCATAGCCTGTTCGGTTAAATCCATACTAAAGATGTGCGTTACACCCTGCACGTCTAGGCCTCTGGCAGCGATATCCGAAGCCACTAAAATTTGAATCTCTTCATTTCTAAACCCTTCTAAAGCCCTTTGACGGTCTTCCTTCGATACTCCACCCAGTATTTTGTGGGCTTTGTAGTGGTGATATTGCAATTTCTCAGTAATTCTCTGAATCTCTTCACTATTATTGACAAAGACAATTGCTTTTTGGGGTTTATATGCTGCTATTAGTTTTCTTAAAACCTCAAGTTTATCCCTTTGACTCTCGGCCATAAAATAAAAATGGGAGATATTTGAATTGACTAGTGCGCTAGCTGTAATCTTTACTACCTCTGCATCCCGCATTAACTCCTTGGCAATTGCTAAGGTTTTTGCATTGATATTTGCCGCAAAAACCATTAATTGCCGATCCTTCATGGTGGTTTTAATCACTGCCTTAACCCGGTTGACATCATTTTGATCCAACAGCCTGTCACCCTCGTCTATGACAATGGTTTTTATGGTATGGGCACTAATCTTTTTCTTCCCTATCAGTTCCTGAATTCTGCCCACTGAGCCTACTATTATATGGGGTTTCTCCCGCAAAGCCTCTATTTGTCTTAGAATGTTAACTTCCCCAATAATGGGGCTGGAGGTTACCGGCAGGCCAGAGTTTTCGGCTAGTTTTTTTATCTCTTGATTAATCTGCATAGCCAGCTCATGGGTTGGTGCCAAAATAATAGCCTGCATTTCCCTTTTATCACGATCGATCTTTTGAAAAATGGGCAATAAATAGGCCAATGTTTTGCCGCTTCCTGTTTGTGACTGTCCGATAAGGTCTTTATTTTGCAATAGTAAAGGTATTGTTTTGGCCTGAATTTCCGTAGGTTCTGCTATTCCTCCCTTATTTAACCCCTCTATCAGTTTTTCATTTAACCCGATTTCAGCAAATGTTGTCATTTTATCTCCCATATTAATTTTATATCGTAATATATCTTCTATTATCTTAACCTTGATTGTTTATTTCTAAGCCTAAAAACACCCTTCTAGGTTAGATGCCGGTCATGGAATAAGACCCTTTTTCTATTTTTCCTTAAGAAATAGAGCAATACTAAATTCTCCAATGGGAGTTTTTAATGGTAATAACAGGGCCTTTTCGTTGCCTAAAGATAAGGATTTGTATTCCCCAACAATTACCTGTGGTGTGGCAATGTCGCAATGATAATTATTAGCTGACAGCATGGTTATTGCATTACCACCTATAATGTTAGCCACTTCACCAATAGCGGATGAAACAAAGCTATCTATTTCATCCATTTCCATACCACTCATAATTTTAACCATTTCCAACGTCATATCTTTAGGGAAGCTAAATAATACCGTTCCCTTGACGTCACCGATAATGCCAAGAATCACACTGGCATCTTTACTGGACACCATGTCCTCAAGCAACCTCGGCATTCCTCTTTCCGTGGTTATATCAAGCATTAAAGCTAAAACATCATTCGTTGCTTGGTAAAAGGAGTTTACATATTCCGCTTTCATTTATTTTTCTCCCCCTTGACCTTCTACATATTCCCCAATTTTCTGATCCATGGCAGCCACGTGCATAATTAACCAAGCCATTAGTTTTCCACCAAACTCCTGCACAAGTTCTTCACTGTAACCCTCTTGCTCTAACCTTTGTACATAACGATTTACATCTGCTTTAAATTTAGCGTGGATCTTCTGATGATTTTCTAAATCAGGATAGTTAATTTTCTTTTGATAAGCTTCCTCCGCATTAAAATGAACCACAACATATTCTTGCATAAAAGCCATATTTTCTTTAACTTTATCAAGCTTGGCCTGCCAGTTACCCTCTCCCCGAACAGTCTGAATAAATTCTGATACCCTTTTAAAGAGTTCCTCATGCTGGTTATCAATGAGAGGTACGCCAATTTTATACTTCTCTTTCCACATCATTTTACTATCCCGCCTTTCAAAATAAACTGTAACCCCTTTAATTGGTGCAGTTTTATGTTAATTTTACCATGGGTTGGTACTAAATTGACCACTGATTTGTTGAGCCGAAATATATAAACATTATTTAGATAAATTTTAAAATTAGAACTTTTAATGGTTAGACAACTTTTTATGTTAAAATATTCTTTGTTGCAAAAATATTGGAATTGGAGGTAAATAGCAACATGAAAAACAACGGTTCAATTAATAACAAACTTATGCTAATTGGTATTGTGCCGATTATTTTATTTGGTCTTTTAATTATTCAGCCCGTATTCGGCAGTGGTACCCGTGATGAGAGTCACCAAATCGAATCCCCCTCACCAGTATTATTAAAATTAACCAGAGGATAGCAACAAACCCGAAGTTTATCTAACTTCGGGTTTGTCGTTGGCCCAGAAAGTGACTTGTAAAACAAAAGGTGGTAATATGATTATAAGAAACCATCAGGGGTATTATAATAATTTAAATGAATTTTGAGCAAAGGATTTGATGAAAGTGAATGCAAATGAATCGCTAAAGAGGTACACTCTATTGGTGGCCTGCGGGGCATCCTTTTTGACTCCTTTTATGGGCAGCGCCATTAACCTTGCCATTCCTAGTATTGGTAAAGAATTTAATAGTAATGCTCTTTTGCTTAGTTGGGTTGCCACTAGCTACATATTGGCCTCTGCAACTTTTCTGGTGCCATTCGGAAGACTGGCGGATATTGTGGGCAGGAAAAAGATTTTTTTGCTGGGAATTATTGCCTTTACCCTCTCTTCATTTTTCTGTGGTTTCGCCTGGTCAATTAATTCCCTGATTCTTTTTCGGGTCTTACAAGGGATTGGCAGTGCCATGATCTTTGGTACCGGGATGGCTATTTTGACCTCGGTTTTTCCACCCCAGGAACGGGGTAAGGTGCTCGGTATTAACGTAGCTACCGTATATACAGGTCTTTCCTTGGGCCCGGTACTGGGCGGTGTCCTGAACCACAACTTAGGTTGGCAATCCATTTTTTATTTAACAGCTTTGATCTCCCTTGTTGTGCTGTTGTTTAGTATTGCTAAATTAAAGGGAGAGTGGGCCGGTGCCAAAGGTGAACCCTTTGACTTACTGGGATCCCTCCTCTATTCCGTTGGTCTGGTAACCTTTATGTATGGTATTTCTGCCATTGATTCTGTTGTCTGGGCAAAATATGTCCTGGCCATCGGTCTGGTTGTACTGATAACCTTTGTATTTTATGAAATGAAGGTTACCCACCCAGTTTTAAAGATCGGTTTGTTTAGTAAAAATATAACCTTTGCTTTTTCCAATCTAGCCGCTCTGATTAACTATAGTGCTACCTTTGCTTTAGGCTTTCTACTCTCCATGTACCTGCAGGTGGTATTGGGCTACAATTCCCAAACAGCAGGCTTGATCCTGCTTTCCCAACCAGTATTGATGGCTTTGTTGTCCCCCTATGCCGGAACCCTTTCAGACCGGATTGATCCCCGGATTGTATCTTCCTGGGGTATGGCCATAAGCACCCTGGGGCTGTTTATTTTTTGTTTCTTGACCAAAACAACTCCTATTTGGTTAGTGGTGCTGAACCTTGGGTTACTGGGCATCGGTTTTGCCTTGTTTTCATCCCCAAATACCAACTCAGTAATGGGATCGGTGGAGAAAAAATTTTATGGGGTAGCCTCTTCCACCCTGGGTACCATGAGGCTAACAGGCCAAACCATCAGCATGGCTGTGGTGACTTTGCTGCTAACTATTTATATTGGTGAAGTAAATTTAAGTTCAGCGGACCCGGATTCACTCCTTAAGGGTACCAAAACAGCCTTTATTGTATTTACTGTGATGTGTTTCGGAGGAATATTTGCCTCCCTAGCCAGGGGCAAAGCAAACTCTGTGCAGGAAGCCAGGGTAAAATAAAGGCCATGAGCCGTGGGTCGTGGCCTTGGGCTTTTAGCCGTCAGCCATCATCCTTTCTGCGACAGCACAAGGGGACGGTTCTTTTGTGTTGTTCTAGAGCACAACACAAAAGAACCGTCCCCTTGTGCTGTGAGGCTGTATAGCTGATGACTAAAACCCCCTTCGACAACTAATTCTTGTCGAAGGGGGTTTTTCTTAAACCGTAATATCCGAATGATATTCCTGTAAGGACTTTTTCCTGGACTCTGACAAGCCATTTGCGATATAGGCTGCAATACCCTTTGCACTGGCCAGGGCAGCAGTCATGGTGGTGATATAGGGTACCTTGTGCTTGATTGCTATCTTACGGATATAGGAATCATCAAATTCACTAAGCTTAGTCTGGGGTGTGTTAATGATCAGATGGATTTCCTTGTTGGCAATGCGATCGGCTATATTGGGCCGTCCTTCATTGATCTTTTTAATCCCTTCACATGGGACCCCATTTTCCTGAAGGAATTTGCAAGTTCCCTCCGTTGCTCTGATTTTAAAACCCATCTGGAAAAATTCCCAGGCTGCCTCAAGAACATCTGGTTTATCACTATCGTTAACACTAATGAGCACAGTTCCCGAGGTAGGCAGTGATGTCTGTGTTGCCTCCTGGGCCTTATAGTAGGCTAATTCAAAGGAATCCGCCATACCCAATACTTCTCCGGTGGAGCGCATTTCCGGTCCTAATACGGGATCAACCTCAGGGAACATATTGAAGGGCAGCACCACTTCTTTAACCCCATAGTGAGGAATTTTTTTATGAACCAGATTGCCCATGGGGTACCTTTTGCCGGCGTAGTCAGCCATAATTATTTCTGTTGCTATGCGGGCCATCGGGATATTACAGACCTTGGAAACAAGGGGAACGGTTCTTGATGCCCTTGGATTGGCTTCCAAAACATAAACCTTGCCATCCGCTATGGCATACTGCATATTCATCAGGCCAACGACTTTCATTTCTTTAGCAATCTTCTTCGTGTAATCCACAATGGTGTTCATGTGTTCCTCTGAAATACTTACCGGTGGAATTACACAGGCTGAATCTCCTGAGTGAACACCGGCATATTCAATGTGCTCCATCACGGTTGGCACAAATGCATCGTGGCCATCGGCAATGGCATCTGCCTCCGCTTCAACGGCATGCCCAAGGAATCGATCCACCAGAATGGGTCTTTCAGGAGTAACCCCAACTGCCGCAGCCATATACTTACGAAGCATCTTTTCATCGTGGACAATTTCCATCCCCCGCCCACCAAGAACATAGGAAGGACGCACCATTAAAGGATAGCCAATTCGATTAGCTATTGCAATGGCCTCTTCTATATTGGTGGCCATGTCCGACTCCGGCATGGGGATAGCAAGCTTTTTCATCATATTGTTGAACCTGTCGCGGTCTTCTGCCAAATCAATGGTTTCCTGCGATGTTCCCAGGATTTTCACACCAGCCTGCTCCAGTTCCTTTGCTATATTAAGGGGAGTCTGACCGCCAAACTGAACGATTATACCCAGTGGTTTTTCCTTCTCATAGATACTTAATACATCTTCCACCGTAAGGGGTTCAAAGTACAGCTTGTCGGAGGTATCATAGTCGGTGGAAACGGTTTCCGGGTTACAGTTGACGATAACCGTTTCATAGCCTAAATCTTTCAGGGCAAAGGCTGTATGAACGCAGCAGTAATCAAACTCAATACCTTGGCCAATTCGGTTGGGACCGCCGCCCAGAATCATTACCTTTGGCTTATCGCTTACAGAAGTTTTATCCGGAGCGTTATAGGTGGAAAAATAATAGTCTGCATTCTCAACGCCACTTACAGGCACTGCTTCCCAACCCTCCACAATGCCTAAGGCAGTTCTTGCCTTACGTATTTCCACTTCTGTCTGGCCTAGAAGCATGGCCAAATAACGATCCGCAAAACCATCCTTTTTTGCCTTAATGAGTAGCTCAGCGGGCAAACTTCCATCTTTATATTTTAATATTTCCTCTTCCAACAAAACAAGTTCCTTCATTTGTTCAATAAAATAGGATTTAATATGGGTCAGCTTATGAATCAAATCTATATCGGCACCCTTGCGCAGGGCTTCATACATCAGAAACTGGCGTTCACTGGTTGGCTCAGTAAGCATGGCAAGTAATTCATCCAGAGAATACTGGTTAAAATTCTTAGCAAAGCCCAAACCATAGCGGTTGATTTCAAGGGAACGTATGGCCTTCTGGAAAGCTTCCTTGTAGTTTTTACCAATGCTCATAACCTCGCCCACTGCACGCATCTGAGTCCCCAGTTTATCCTGGGCACCGGGGAATTTTTCAAAGGCCCAACGGGCAAATTTGATTACCACATAGTCGCCGGAGGGGGTGTATTTTTCCAGGCTTCCATCCCGCCAGTAAGGAATTTCATCCAGTGTAAGGCCAACTGCCAACATGGCTGATACATAGGCAATAGGAAAACCAGTGGCCTTGGATGCTAATGCGGAGGAGCGAGAGGTACGTGGGTTTATTTCAATAATGACAACCCTGCCGGTTTTCGGGTCGTGGGCAAACTGAACATTGGTCCCACCAATAACCTCAATGGCTTCCACCACGTCATAGGCATACTTTTGTAATCGCTGCTGCAGCTCAGGGCTGATGGTCAGCATCGGGGCTGCACAGAAGGAGTCACCCGTATGCACTCCCACAGCGTCGATATTCTCAATGAAACAAACTGTAATCATCTGGTTCTTACTATCCCTGACAACCTCAAGCTCCAGTTCTTCCCAGCCCAGCACAGACTCCTCAACAAGAATTTGTCCTACCATACTGGAAGCAATACCACGGTTAGCGATGGTTCTGAGTTCCTCAACATTATAGACCAGGCCCCCGCCTGTGCCGCCCATGGTATAGGCCGGTCTGATCACCACAGGATAGCCAAGCTCCTGGGCTATTTTTTCTGCCTCCTCAACACCATAGGCTGCCTGACTGCGGGGCATTTCGATGCCCAGTCTGTTCATGGTTTCCTTAAAGGCTATGCGATCCTCGCCCCGTTCAATGGCATCTATCTGAACACCAATAACCTTAACACCGTATTGTTCTAAAATACCACTTTGGCTAAGTTCGGAACAAAGGTTAAGAGCAGTTTGTCCGCCCAAATTTGGTAACACAGCATCGGGTCTTTCCCTGGCAATAATTTCGGTAAGGCTTTTGGGATTTAGGGGTTCAACGTAGGTTGCATCTGCAATTCCTGGGTCAGTCATAATGGTAGCCGGATTGGAATTGACCAGAACTACCTGGTAACCTAACTTTTTCAAAGCCTTACAGGCCTGGGTCCCAGAGTAATCAAACTCACAGGCCTGACCAATAATAATCGGACCAGACCCAATAATTAAAATTTTATTTATGTCCGTTCTTTTTGGCATGTTCGTCCTCCCTCTTACAATCGATGCATTATTATGCATTTGTTTGAATTAATATAATGTTAATTTTATCATATTGTTTACAATCTACAAGTAGTTATGCTAAAAAACTTTCCACAAAAGGTAGTGGCAAGGAGACGTTTCCTTTGCCACTACCCGAATATGCCAAGTGAAAGGCCCCTTGCCACTTTAAATCTCTAGGTTTTCATCTATAAGGCGATCCATCAATTCAAAAATCTGTTCTTGCCGCTCATAGGGAAGTTGCTCAAGATAGTTTTTTAGATATAACCTAAACACTTGTTCCTTTTCAGACAAATCCACGGCTTGCACATCCGATTTGTATGGGTACCGCCTAATAAGCAGAGCAATCTCAACATCTTCCAGAATCTTAAAAATCAAGATGATTTCTTCCTGGCTTAGTTGTGCATCAAACAGCACATCTTCCAAATCATCAAAGGATTTCACTTGTTCTTTTATTAGTATCAGCTTATCGGATGCATATCTGCATGATAGCAATTCATTAATCAACTTTCTATACTCTGCATCATCCATCTTAACCTCTGGGGAAAACTCTATTTTAGGTTTTAAGTTAGGATTGACCAGGGGTACAAATACTTTATCAAGGTTGTTTGTCTCTATGGCATGGGTAATATTGGTTTTGATTTTAGGTAGGTTTTTTGCAAGATACCTCTGTAAGGCAGGATTTGTTATATTTAGCTCGGCCAGTACCCCTTCACTTGCCTTAGAAAGGATAAGGTCTAAAGAATGAATATTTCTAGCTAGTCCATTATACATAACTTCAATTTGATCAACCGGAATATTGAGTTTTACCACATTTCTTTGGGCTAGCCAACATCCTAATGCCCCGGTAAAAACATGCTCAAAGATATTAATGAGCAGATCTTGATACCCTTCATCATAGCCGTAAAGCAGCCCATTGATATCCTCCGGTGCAAAGTTAGTGCAAAACTCATTTTCCAGAAATAAGTTTGCCAGGTATTTTTCTATAAACTCGACCCCTGCTAAATCAGTGATCGGATTGCAAAGTTGATAATCAATGGAGGCAGGAATCTCATGGGCTGCATAATCTGGGTCGTATGCTTTAAAAAAGGCTCCTATGCCATTATCGTCAAGGGTGGCGTTATAGGTGTAGTTTATGGTGATTAGTTTATTATTTTGAGCTAGACGATAGAATTTCATTGCTACTTGCAGTTTATCATCAATTATTTTTCTTCCCCTTTGATATATTTCAACCACATTGGACGTCTTAAGTTCACTGACCGCACAGTCGGCATTGGGCAATGTTTTGAGGTACAACCCCATGGTATAAAGGTTAGATTTCATGATGTTTTCGGCAATCTCCACCCTTATGGAACTACTGTCCCCACCATTGTACTTCTCAGTTTTTTTGGCCAAAAAACCAAAGCATTGCAGTTGAATTCTTTCGATGTCAGAAGCAAATAACAGTCCACAGGCATAGGCCTCTTGCAGAAGTGAGGCAAAATAAAATTGAGGATTTAGATGATTGCCGTTAATGATATATCGCTTTTCAATATTCGCCATCTTCAGCCTCCTCATCCTTCTCCAAATCCTCTAAATAATCCAGGGGATAGCCATAACGTACATTACGTGCCATATTTGCCAGCTCTCTTCCGGCCAGCAAGCCCAAGGAACCCTGACACTGTCTATCAAAGCTGTTTTTCATAAATTTTATTAATTCCTCATCGCTTAGCAAATCCAGTGTCTCATTCTTGTAAAAGTAGAATATTTCAGTCAGCTCGTGCATTGTTTCTGCATAGTTGTACCTGGAAACATAAGGGGAGTGACAAAATTCCCTGATTATTTTTTCGATGACCCCAGCACCAAATTCAATTCGCCCGTTACTTTGTAAAGCAAGGGTTCTTGTTTCAACAAGCTCAATAGCATCTTGGTGGGACAGGGTTAGCCCAAACTGACTTGTCAAGTCGTTACATTTTATAATCTCAGCTACCGCCTGTTTTTGTAGCAACGACGGAGATACACCTATCATTCCAAATAGCATAGGTACCTTGCTTCTAACACCCTACATAGGGGCTATGCTAGAAACAAAGGCCATTCACCTCCCCCTATTAATAATTATTATTTTTAAAAACCCCTCCCCAAAACCTTGACATGACCCTTTAAATATGGTATCATTATTTTGATTAGTATTATATAATTGGTTGTGTTATGTAGAATTTTATAATAGCATTTTTAATAATCAAAAGCAAGGGCGTGTCGCAAAACGTTTAATTGAAAACGTAGAGCGACACGCCCCTTTTTATTTGTGACATAAAAATTATACCATCTACGCAGGTGAATTTTGCCATTTAGGCTCCGGTTTGGGCGCAACAAAACAAGGGAAGAGCTTTCCCCTGTGGGCACCTTTTCGTTTTTGTTTAGGCGGCCTTGGGAATATGCAAGTATGCTCCATAGCGATTGGCTCGGATCTTGTTTTTTTCCAAGCTGCCTTACTGCGACAGTCCCATCTCTCTTTGCCGCATTATTTAAATAGTTTAATAAGAAACCCGTTTTCCTCTACATTAGGAATAAAAAAAGCTACCCCATAACTGGCTGCCATGGCAGATACAATTGTCCATAATACTAAGCTGATAAGCATCCAAATAAACACCAGTTGCCTTTTTGAACCAAAGCTTATTGCCATAAGGGCAGAAATATGGGAACCTACAAGCATAGGACCAAAAATGGTTAGTCCGGGTAAGCCAAATTTGCTAAAAAGATTTCTGGCTCGTTTTTTCTTTTTTGATTCCGGTTCAGGAGCATCTTCCTCACCGTTCTGGAACGCCATTTCATCTTGCCTTTTTATCTCATTACGCTTTAGCTTTCTTGCCCCCCACCATCTCTTGACCTTATCAGCAAAGATGATTAACAGCACTACCGTAAGTAAATTCCCTAGAAACCCTAGTACAGCCACTGGTATTGGAGCTAGCCCTCCAGCTATCGCCAGCGGGACAACAGTAACGAGTTCAAACAAAGGAACGGCAGCCAAGAAGAAAACCAAAAAATAAGATATAAACAATTAGCAACCTCCTAATCAGGAAAATTTAAGTCCTTGGTTTGTATAATCTGATACTATTATCGTTGAACATTGCATTATAGGTCAAGGGGGCGTCTTTATAAATGAAACGCCCCCTTGCTAATGTTTTAAACTAACCTAATTTGTCACCTTTACGAACAGGTTGGTCTGGTTGAATTAATACCACCCCTTGTGCAGCATAAACTCCTAATATTAAGACCTCCGATGTAAAACCTGCAATCCTTTTTGATGGAAAATTTACCACCCCTAAAACTTGCTTACCTACCAACTCTTCCCCTTGATAGCACTCAGTAATCTGGGCACTGGACTTCTTTACACCGATTTCATCACCAAAATCAACCCATAATTTATAGGCAGGTATTCTAGCCTTTTCAAAAAACTCCACCTGTGTAATCTCCCCAACCCGGATATCCAATTTCATAAAATCTTCAAAAGTAGCGTTAGACATATTATTAAACCTCCTATACACATTGTAAAAGCTAATACTCTATGGAGTTAACGATTTTTCGGTAAACCCAGGATCCTTTCTGTTTTATTGTAAATTATTAATATTTATTTTTTAATTTTACTACTATTATCATAGAAAGCCAACGTATCTGCCGGGACACAGTCAATCAATCGCTGCAATGGTTATTTTCAGCATACCCTAATCAGGGAATATTCGAAGGAATCTGAACCTTTTCATCGAATATGTCTATCTGTAAAGAAGTGGTAATACTTGAGTATTACATTAATCGGCCTCCTGCAAAGGGTTTGTCTCAGAAAAGCTTATGGAGGTAAAGGACGATGAATATATACAAAATCGCAGACCTTACTGTTGCCTTACAGGCAAACGGAGAAACCTTACAAAAACAAACCCTGGCCTATTTATCGGATCCAACCAGGCCTGTGGATATCAGCATCACCTTGACCGAGGATTTCTTGCTGCAAAAGCAAGGGGAAAATCCTCATTTAAGCCCTAATGAATGTGAATATATCTGGACCGGTGCTGAGTTTTACCACCGTCTGTTAGACTTTGACGGTTTTGTCTTACATTCCTCAGCGGTGGCCTATGGGGGACAAGCTTATCTTTTCTCCGCACCCTGCGGTACCGGCAAATCTACCCATGCCAGTCAATGGCAGGCGTATTTCGGCGAGGATAAAGCAGTCATTATTAATGATGACAAACCAGCCATCCGGCTCATTGATCAGCATTTCTACGTCTACGGAACACCCTGGAGCGGCAAAAGTCCACACAATACCAATATTAAAGTACCCCTGCAAGCCATCTGTTTTTTAGAACAGTCAGCGAACAATTGGTTAGCAAAAATCGCTGCTAAAGACGCGCTCAGGCTAATTCTTAATCAAACCCTGCGCCCCCATAATATACAGCATATGGATAAGTTGCTTTATTTATTGGACCGTCTCCTGCGGCAGATTCCGATTTATAAAATGGGCTGCAATATTAGTGAGCAAGCGGTAATCATGGCTTACCAGGCGATGTCTGCCAAAAGAAAGGGTGAGAAAAATTAAAATCAAAGAGGGCTATATGCTGCGGCAAGTGGCAGGAAATAATGTGGTAGTGGCAATTGGCAAAGCTACCCTTGATTTCAATGGGTTAATTAGTTTAAACGATACAGGAACCTTTCTCTGGAAACTGTTGGAAAAAGGTGCCAACAAAGAGGAACTGCTTTTGGCCATCCTAGACGAATATGACATTGATGAGGCAAGGGCAAAAAGGGATATCACAGAATTTATTGAGAAGCTGAAAGGTGCAGATTTGCTTGTCCAGGCGAATTTTACTTAGTGAAGTATCCCCGCTCATGGAGGAAATCCTGAAAGGCGGCGGCGAAGTGTCCTTTACCCCCAGGGGAAATAGTATGCACCCCATGCTGCGAAACCACCTGGATAAAATCATTCTGGTACAGGCCCCCGCTAAACTAAAAAAATATGATATTCCCCTTTACCGACGCCATAACGGGCAGTTTGTTTTACACCGGGTGGTGGCTGTAAAAGAAGATGGCTATGTACTCTGCGGCGACAACCAAATTCAGCGGGAATACGGGATCAGGCACCATCAGGTGATGGCAGTGGTCAAAGCTTTCTATCACCGGGGGAAATACATTGACTGCCATACCAATAACCTGTACCGTCTGTACTGTATCACCTGGATTGCCCTAACCCCACTTCGCAGGATCCTATGCAAGTTGAGGGCACTCGCCAGCAAGGCAAGGAGGAAGCCCTTTGAAGGATAGGGAGACCGTGCAGTGGCTGTATCATAATTCCCGAACACACCTGGCACCCATGGTCATTCTGATAATCGGCAACGCTATTTTTGCAGCCTGCGGAATAGCCTTTGCATTGATTTCTCGGCAGGTAATTGATGGTGCAGTAGCCAGTGACCGCCAGGCTATCCTTATCTTTGCCCTACTGTTGCTGGGCGTTATTCTGCTGCAACTGCTGCTGAACCTCCTCTGCCGGCATCTTGAAGAGATCATCAAGGCTAGGTTGGAGATGAGATATAAAAGCCAACTCTTTTCTAAACTTCTCCACAAAGACTATGCCACCGTTTCCAACTACCACAGCGGCGAACTGCTCAACCATCTTACTAACGATGTGACCATCATCGCTGATGGTGTGGCCACCATTGTACCCAGTCTGGCCTCTATGCTGACCAGGCTACTTGGGGCCTTTGCCGTCCTGGTTGCCATAGACCCCATCTTTGCCCTTATTTTCGCCTTAGCCGGTACCTCTATCTTCTTTATAATCAGATTATTTCGCGGCCTGATGAAACAACTGCATAAACAAGTACAGGAAACAGACGGTAAGGTACGTTCCTTTATGCAGGAGAGTATTGGAAACCTACTGGTGGTAAAGATCTTTGGTGTACAAAGGCAACTGGAGAATCGGGCAACCGGCCTACAACAGAAAAATTACCAGGCCAAGAGAAAGCGCATGACTGCCAGCATCTTTGCTAACAGCGGCTTCAGTTTTATTTTCCAGCTTGGTTATCTATATGCCCTGGTGTGGGGAGCCTACAAGCTTTACCAGCAAGCCATTAGCTTTGGCACCTTGGCTGCTATCCTGCAGCTGGTGGGACAGGTGCAGACCCCCTTTGTTGGTCTGTCGGGCCTGCTGCCCAAGTATTATGCTTTACTGGCTTCCAGCGAAAGAGTGATGGAACTGGAACGTCTGGCTGATGAAACTGAGCTTAATCAAGGTCTGTTGGATACCACCCAGTTGGAGCTTGGTTTTAAGGCGATTGTTTGTGCCAATATTCGTTTTGGCTACGATCGGGATAGCATTTTAGAGCATGTCACCCTGAGTATAAACAAAGGAGACTTTGTGGTCCTCACCGGAACCTCAGGTATTGGCAAAAGTACACTCTTAAAGCTGCTGCTCGGTGTGTACCAACCCAATGAAGGTAATATCTACCTGCAAATGAATGACGGCAGTAGGATTAAAATAGACCGCCAAGTCAGAAAACTTTTCGCTTATGTACCCCAGGGAAACCTATTGCTTTCCGGTACCATTAAAGAGAATATCTCCTTTATCAAGCCCACCGCCAGCGACGATGAAATAACGCAAGCTGCCCAAATAAGCTGTGCTGACGAATTTATTAACCAGTTGCCCCAAGGGCTCAACACGGTAATCGGTGAAAAGGGTCACGGTTTATCCGAGGGTCAAATCCAGCGACTAGCCATTGCCAGGGCTATCCTAAGTGATGCACCTATCCTGCTGCTGGATGAAGCTAGCTCTGCCCTTGATGAAAGTACGGAACAAAGGCTGCTCAGCAATATTAAGTCCCTGCAGGGCAAAACCTGCCTGATTGTCTCCCACCGCAGGGCAGCCCTGTCTATCTGCAATCAAGAGGTCTGCATTGAAAATAAGACTATCCTTCCCAGGGAGGTCGGTATGAATGAAGGAAAATCCAGCTAGGCCTATGGTGGGCAGTTATTTAATTGCCCTGCTGGCTTCGATACTAAAGGGGGAAAGTCCACCGCCATTGCCAGCCGGGCTGCCAATGGATAAACTCTACCAATTAGCTGCCTGGCACCATGTAGCCAATATGGCCTATTACGGCTTACTCAAATTGGACCCGTTACCGCCGGAGTCCATACTCAAGTCCTTTAAGCAGGCCCGCAGCAAGGCCCTGGCTAAGGAAGTCCGGCAGGAGTTTGAGGTACAGCAAATTTTAGCCGCCTTTGAAGAAAAACAACTTAAGCATATGCCCCTTAAGGGATTTATCATCAAACACCTTTACCCCCAACCGGACATGCGCTTAATGGCTGATGTGGATATTTTAGTGGAAGCAGACAAACTTAAAGCAGCCCGGGAGATTATGCTTACCTTAGGTTACACCTCTGTCCACGAAGGGGGCAACCACGACGTCTACCACAAAATGCCGGTGATGAATATAGAACTACACCGGGCCTTGATTGCGGAAAGCTATCATGATTTATATGCTTATTTTGGCACAGGCTGGCAGCGTGCCGCACTGCAGGCAGGGAAAAATTACAGCTATGAAATGTCTGGGGAGGATTTTTATATTTATCTGCTGGCCCATATGGCCAAACACTACCGGGGGGGCGGCACCGGTATTCGCTCAGTAATGGACGTATGGGTGTATAAAAAACATTACCAGGACAGCTTAGATTGGGACTACATCCGCAGCGAGCTGGCAAAGGCCGGTCTGGATGACTTTGCCCAAAATATGGAGGGTTTGTCTGAGTGCTGGTTTGATGGTAGGGAGATGAATGAACACGATCAGACAATGACTGCCTTTGTACTGTCCAACGGAACCTATGGCACAGCCCAAAATGCTGCCCTGGGCAAGTTCATCAAAACCAGAAAAGCCGACGACAGCTTTAGGGTGGCCAAGTTAAAATACACCTTGGGTATCTTCTTTCCCAATAAGGAACACATGACCATCCTCTTTCCATTTCTTAAAAAACTGCCCTTTCTGATACCTCTCTGCTGGATTGTGCGCGGCCTAAAAACAATTATATTAAGACCAGCTAATATTAAACACCGTATCCGGAATACTGTTTCCCTCACGGAAACTAACTCGGCCCAAAGGGAAAAAATCCAACGGCAGTCCGGATTTAAATAGGACTGCCGTTGTTTATATCATTAATTCCATGCATCCGGATAGGGAGCAAGGTTATCTATGCCGCTTGAGGTCATTCGAGCCTCCGTCTCGAACCGGATCATTTCCAATTCCGGCTTTCCTATATTTTAAACTACAACTACCTGACAATTTTTTATGCATGATAAAAAGCATTTTTCACAATACGCCTATGTCATGGTCAACTGTGAAATTTGTTCCTCCGAGATAACCTTAATACCATTTTGATGTAATAAAGCGGTTGTGACACCCATGCCCGAGACAACTTTGCGTTCCACCCCTGGGGAGTCATTTTGAACCCGGTTGTAAATGCAGGAACTACCGCAGGACGGGCTGCGTTCTTTTAAAATAGCCAGCTTGATGTTATTTTCCTGTGCTATTTGCAATACCTTAGCCGCCCCTTGCAAAAATTCTGTGGTTACATCCTGACCCCCTTCACATAAGCAGCGGGCATTGCCGGTCAATACCTGAAAGCCATCCCCTGTTTCAATGTCCACTGGTTCCCTGGGCGTTGCCAGGCCCCCCAGTTCCTCAGGACACACAGCAAGGGCTTTTCCCTGTTCCACCAGTGCTAAAACCTCCGGCACCAAATTGTCTCCGCCATGATATTTACATTTAATGCCAGCCAGACAAGCACTAACTAAGATCATATTCTCTCTCCCCTATTCTTTACCCAATGTATCAATGCAGAATATTGTAAAACCACCCCAGGGAAACGAATGTACCTCAGGGTGGTTTAAATTTCTCCCGCTTATACCCTTACTCAGCAAGCTTAGCCCGAAGCATCTTATTCACCACACCGGGATTGGCCTGTCCCTTGGTGGCTTTCATTACTTGACCTACCAAAAAGCCAATGGCCTGCTCCTTACCAGACTGAAAATCTGCTACTGATTTGGGATTCTTCTCAATAACCTCTGCAATAATTTGATCCAACAGCCCGGTATCCGATATTTGAGAGAGACCCTTTTCCTTGACAATTTGGTCTGGGTCTTTACCCTCCTCAAACATAACCTCGAAAACCTCTTTGCCGATCTTATTACTGATGGTGCCTTTTTTGATTAACTCCAACAGAGTGGCCAGTCCGGCAGGGGTAATCTTAGCCTCGTTTAGTTCCATATTGCGGGCATTTAACAGTCGTAAAAGTTCACCCATGATCCAGTTGCTAATGGTTTTAGCATCCGGGTACTTTTGCAATGAGGCATCAAAGAATTCTGCTAGGGCAAGGGAACTGGTAATTATGCCGGCATCGTAGGCAGGCAGACCATACTCCTCAACCAGGCGTTTCCTGCGAGCGTCTGGTAATTCAGGAATGACTTCCCTGACCTCGTCAATCCATTCTGACGTTAGCTCAATGGGGGTAAGTTCATGCTCGATAAAACACCTGTAATCCGGGTTTTCTTTATTACGCATGGATACTGTAATTCCTCTGTTTTCATCCCAGCCACGGGTTTCCTGAATAATTTTTTCCCCGTACTGCAAAACACCTATCTGCCTTTCCACTTCATACTCAATGGCCCGCTGCACTGCACGGAAGGAGTTCATATTCTTAATTTCTGTTTTGGTGCCCAATGTCGTAGTGCCAACCGGGCGAACGGAGACGTTGGCATCACAGCGCAAGGAACCCTGCTCCATCTTTACATCAGACACACCCGTATATTCCAGGATAGACTTGAGCTTCTCCAGATAAGCCTTCGCCTCTTCGCCTGAGCGAATTTCAGGTTCCGATACGATTTCTATCAGGGGCATCCCGGACCTGTTATAGTCCACATAGGAAGCATGGGAATTCGTGATGGATCCGCCTGAATGGGCTAGTTTCCCAGGGTCTTCCTCGATATGGGCCCTGGTAATGTTAATTCGTTTATTCTCACCATTAACTTCTATATCAAGATAGCCGCTTTCAGCGATGGGCCGAAAGACCTGGGAAATTTGAAAGCCCTTGGGTAAGTCTGGGTAATAATAGTTTTTTCTATCAAACCAGGTGTAGGTTCCTATTTCACAATTGAGGGCCAGACCAGCCTTGGTGGCTAACTCCACAACCTTTTTATTTAAGGTACCTGTACTACCTGGCAGACCCAGACAGACGGGGCACACCTGCGTGTTTGGCTCCTTGCCAAATTCCGTTGAACAGCCGCAAAATAATTTTGTCTCGGTCTTTAACTCCACGTGAACCTCTAAGCCGATAACTGCTTCGTATCTACTCATCTTAACCGTTTAACCCCCTATAAATCAGGCGTTGGCCTGGTTTGGTCTGTACTTTGCTCCAGGGTATAGCCTACCCTTAGCAAAGTTCCCTCGTCAAAATGCCGGGCAATCAGCTGCAGTCCCACTGGCAGCCCTTCCACCATACCATAGGGCAGGGACATGGCCGGCACACCAGCTAAGTTAACTGGTATCGTACAGGCATCGGACAGGTACATAGCCATCGGGTCCTCTGCCTTTTCACTGATTTTGAAAGCAGTTGTGAGGCTTGTAGGCGTTAACAGCAGGTCAAATTTTTCAAAGGCCCGTTCAAAATCCTGTTTGACCAGATTACGTGTTTTTAAAGCCTTCGTGTAATAGGCATCATAATTATCCGTACTTAATGCATATGTACCGAACATGATCCGTCTTTTTACCTCTTCCCCAAAGCCCTGGCTGCGGGTCTTTTTGAACATCGTCAATACATCTTCGGCCTCTGCCCTTAGGCCATGCCTAACTCCATCATATCTGGCTAAATTGGAGCTGGCTTCGGCAGAGGAAATGATATAGTGAGCGGCCGGCGCGTATTCGGTATGGGGCATCGTTGCCTCTTCACAGATGGCTCCCAATTCCTCCAGCTTACGGACAGCTTCCTGAAGCTTTGCCGCTACCTCCGGTGCCAGACCTGTCCCGAAATACTCTTTGGGCAAGCCAATTCTCAATCCTTTGACATCATTTACCAGGCTCTTTGTAAAATCGGGTGCATCGACAGCAACGGATGTTGAATCCTTGCTATCGTGACCACAGATTACATTTAAGATTAAAGCCAAATCCGTCATATCCCGGGTCAGGGGACCAATTTGGTCCAGAGAAGAAGCATAGGATATTAGACCGGAACGAGAAATATAGCCGTAAGTAGGCTTAAGACCTATGACACCACAAAAAGCCGCTGGCTGTCGAACGGCACCACCTGTGTCTGAGCCTAAAGCAAAGGCTGCTTCCCCCGCTGCCACTGCAGCAGCTGAACCCCCACTGGAACCACCAGGTACTGCTTCAGCGTTAAAAGGATTTTTGGTGCTATAAAACACGGAATTCTCAGTGGAAGAACCCATGGCAAACTCATCCATATTGCATTTGCCCATCAGTACCGCACCCGTACTCTTTAACTTTTCGACAACTGTGGCATCATAGGGAGGGATGAAGTTATTTAGCATTTTTGAAGCACAGGTAGTCTTTACTCCCTTTGTACAAATATTATCCTTTATGGCCATGGGAATTCCCGCCAGGGGAGAGAGTTCTTCCCCCTTGGCCCGTCTCTCATCAACAGCCCTGGCCTGGGCTAAAGCTTCCTCTTCTGTTACTGTTACAAAGGCCTTAATGCCCTCTTCAACCTGACGGATACGTTCCAAATGGCTCTTGGTTATTTCTTCGCTGCTAACTTCGTTTTTCTTGATAAGTTCACTAAGGTCGTGAACGGATAATCGATTCAATTGCATCGGAGACCTCCTGCTAAATAATACGGGGCACTACAAAGGCCCCCGCTTCTTCTTTTGGCGCATTAGCCAAGACCAGCTCTTTAGCAAGACTTGGCTGCAGCTTGTCCTCCCTAAAGACATTTTTAAGTGGAAGGACATGGGCAACAGGCTCTACCGTACTGGTATCTACTTTGTTTAAAAGCTCCAGGTAATCCAGTATTTTATTGAGGGACCCTGTATAGGCTGCTTTTTCTTCCACTGTTAGATCAAGCCGACTTTGATGCGCGACTTGTTCCACGTCTTTATCAACCATTTTCATTGGCAGCTCATCCTTCTTTCTTCGATTATATGTATATATGCCATAACCTTAGGCAAGTTATGACTTCTTTCCCTATTATACCATTTGCTTGTAAATAACGGAATTTTCTAGTGTAAAGGTAGTTTTTAATTTTTTGGGGGGTTAAATCTCCACTTCTTTTCCTAGAAGATATCGCATGCAGATATTCCTATCATCCCCTGCATAGCAAAAGCGCTCCAGTCGTTCCACGGGAGTAAGCTCCTCCCCGAACATATTGCTGTCATCAATTACTAAGGTGTTGAAACAGTAGCCTTCATCAAATGCTCCAACTTGATTAAAATACCTTCCGCCGGAACGAGTTGCCATATAAAAAGCCTCTGCCAGGTTGACAGCCTCCCACTGTGGGTCAAACATATTACGGATTTTTGAATGCTGAATCGTGTTGGCTATTGCCCTGGCAATTGATAAACTTGCACCCGAACCTATATCACTGCCAATTGCCAGGTTAATACCCCTCTGCAACAGCTTTTTCACTGGCATGATACCACCGGCATTAATATTGGCAGTTGCCTCCGGACAATGAACGGCCAAACAGTTTGGGTTCTCCATCAGGGCTAAAACATCGTCGTCCATAAAAATACAATGGGCCATGATGGTAGGTCTTTGTCCAAGTAGATTGTTTTTATAAAAAATCTCTGCTCCATTTTTGTAACCGGGGAAAAGTTCCTTAACCACTTTCATTTCATTAACTGCTTCGCACATATGTGAATGGACGGGAACCTCATATTTTTGGCATAAATCACCTAACCCGGCCAACAGTTTTTCGCTGCAGGTGATGGTAAATCGGGGGACAATGGAAGGCTTAACCTGGCTGGTATTTTGATGTTGTTCTATGAATTTTTCAGTATCAATAAGGGATTGTTCGGTCTCTTCTATATAATATGCCGGACTATTTTGATCCATATTGAGCTTTCCCGTAAAAGCAAACAAGCCTTTTTGCTCCAGTATATCGAACAATATTTCCGATGCTTGATAATGAATGGATGGAAAACAATTTACATGTAAAGTGCCCTGCCGTAATAACTCATCTACAAAAAGTGTATAGACTTTCCTTGCGTGTTCTGCATTTTTAAACTTTGCTTCGGTGGGATATGTATAAGTAGTTAGCCAGTCCAAAAGCTCCCGATCCATACCAATGCCCCTTTGCAAAAACTGAGGAGCATGAACATGCATATCACAAAAGCCCGGTATAATCAGATTATTGCCCCAATCCATGACATTCTCTTTTGGAAATTCTTCTGGCAATGCCGGATAAATCCCCTTGACAATTCCATCCAGTACCAATATATATGAATTCTCTTTACTAATAAGGGTATCCTTATCCTGACTGTAGATTATGTTTCCCTTATATGCTCTATATTTGCTATACTTTCCCATTGCGATCTCCTTTACTAGTTAGGAAAACCTTCTATTTATATACCATGCCTGCACACCCTATGTCCAGAACGGAAAATACCTGGCAATTATAAAAACTTGGCTTATTTGTACGCCAAGTTTCTATAGGCTGGCTCAATCAAATATATGAAGTAGGCTTTCATAACCTTTTTTCTTCATGTCTTCCTTTGGAATAAATTCGAGGGAGGCACTGTTGATACAATACCGCATGCCGCCTAACTCCCTTGGTCCGTCATTAAAAACATGTCCCAAATGGGCATCCCCGGTTTTGCTTCGCACTTCCGTCCTGTTCATGCCATAACTTGAATCCTTTGCCTCACGGATAAACTCAGAATCAATGGGTTTGGAAAAGCTTGGCCAGCCACAACCTGCGTCAAACTTATCTCTAGAAGTAAAAAGTGGTTCCCCGGTAGTAACATCTACATATATGCCATCTTTAAAATTATTATAGTATTCATTTCTGAAAGGTGGCTCTGTGGCATTATTTTGTGTTACATTATACTGCATATCCGTCAGGGTAGTTTTTAAAACCTCTTTTGTTTTGGGCCGATATCTCATTTTATGATCCTGTGCCAGCTGTACTGCTGCAAATTTTTCTTCTCCAATATGGCAATAACCACCTGGGTTCTTGTCTAAATACTTTTGATGATATTCTTCGGCTGGATAATAGTTTGCTAGCTTAAACACCTCGATGGCAAGTGGCTTCTCATAGTTCTTCTGGAGTTCTTGTAGTGAGTTAGATATTATTTCTTTATCTAGCTCATCGGAATAATAAATTCCGGAACGATATTGAATCCCGATGTCATTCCCTTGTCTATTTTTTGCCAAAGGATCAATGGCCTGATAAAAAAGTTTTAATATAAATTCTAAACTTACTTCATCCGGGTTATATACTACTTTGACTGTTTCCGCATGGCCCGTGTTTTTATGACATACATCTTCATAACTAGGGTTCTCCGTATTACCATTGGCATAGCCTACCTCGGTGCTAATAATTCCTGTTATTAAAGACAGATATTTTTCTATCCCCCAAAAACAGCCGCCGGCCAGATAGATTTCCTTTATATTGCTGTTGTATTTATGATCCATTCTACAAATCCTTCCTTTCTATAAGGATGTCCGCTGGCTACAACAAAATTAAGCTAATCTACAAAATATCTTACCCAAAGTTGACCCTCGGTATTGGCCTATGGGCATGGAAAAATCAGCCGCACCAAGACCAGGCTGACAATGGATGCGTGGTTGCTTCGTTAATCGTTTGTCAAATTACCATTACCTGTTACTGGTATGGTTTCACCTAAAAAGGTAGGCTCCGGTTTAATCATCACATTTATGAAATCCTTTACCCTTGCCAACGTCTCTCTGAAGTCTCGGACTTCTTGCCCGGCATAGCTCCTTGGATCAGAAGCAACTCCATACGCCTCAATTTCCAGCTTTTTTGCGATATACAAAGCGCGGTACAAATGGTATTTCTGTGTTACAACGATAATTTTCTCGGCTTGAAAAATATCTTTTGCACGATACAGGCTATCATAGGTATTAAAACCCGCATGGTCCATAAATATATGTTCCGAATGAATATCTCTATCGATGGCAAACTGCTTCATGATATTAACCTCATCGTATTCTTTCCTACCATGGTCGCCGCTCATTAGTAATCGATCGGAAGCTCCATTCCGATATAACTTGATACCCTGCAAAAGTCTATCCTCCAGCATATGACTGGGTCTTTCATTATTCCACACACCTGCCCCGAGAATCAGGATACAATCCGCATCTAACAAGGCTGCCTCATCTTCTGACACAATTCTATCCTTTACGGAGGATACAACGTGATAATTAATAAGTAAAAGAGAGGCTAATCCTATTAAACTAACGAATAAAAATGCAACCATCATGCTTTTAAGTTTTTTTCTTCTTATCCCTTTTTCTATCATCATAACTCCAAACATATAGAAATTTCCTTTTATATTATTATACATTATTTTAAGGTTGCTTCTACCCCTTCACAGATGAGTATACCCTATACCACCGATTAAAACCTGCCCATGTTGATTCATGAACAGAACCCAGTCCCTTCAGACTGGGTTCTACATCACCCTGTTTAGACTTCTCCATCGGCATTGCCGTTGTTTGCTTTGACAACCTCCGACAGAGGTACTAACTTAATGCCCTGCTGTTCAATGTATGGAATGAGCTCCTTGATTGCCTTTGCCGTTACGTTACCACCATGTCCCACATGTCCAATTGCTACGGCATAGCCCTGCTTTTGGGCAAGTTCACAGGCCTTGCGAATTTGCTTGGTAACATGTTGGTTGCTTTTAACATCATCCAAAAACACATCTCTTTTCACCCAGGGAATGTGCATACTTTTCGATACGGGTATAACCTGTGACTTACTGGAAGTCCCGCTATCCAGGACAAAGATTCCCTTGCTCTTGGCCACATCCAGCATGGGCATAATCTTTTCCTTATTGCTGGTTATTTTGGAGCCGGTATGATTATTAAAACCACAGGCATGGGGAATGGAGTCTAAATTTTTGCTAAAGGTATCCCGGATTTCCTGTGTACTCATACTAGCAAAAATAGCTCCGGGCCCAAGCCAGGAAGCCTTGCCGTGCATAGGTTCCATCGGTTGGTGCAAAATCACCTCATGACCCAGCCGATGGGCTTCTTCAGCATGGGCTATAGAATTAATTAAATTGGGCATTACAGCCGCCGTTATGGGACGGTCAAGGGCCAGCAATTCTGTTACACCATGACTATCAGCACCCCCAAAATCATCAATGACAATGGCTAATATGGGCTGCTTCTGAGTAGTTAAAGGTTTAGAAGCAACAACCGCGTTCCGCATGGTAAAATAACCGAATAGAACCACCATACTCATCAGGACAATATAAAAGCCCCACCTTTTGCGTTGCATTTAACTCACCCTTTGCTGTAGATTTTGCCTTAATACATGCGTGCTTTTTATATTTCGACATTTTCTTTGGTATCCTGATTTTTCACTTGCAAATAGTTGATCGTTCCTGTGGCAATGGCCTGGGCCAACATTTGTTGATAGTTTTTATCCAAGAGCTTTTCCCTTTCTTGGGGGTTATTGAGAAAGCCCGTTTCCACAATTACACAGGGCATCTCCGTATGCCTTAGGATGTAATAACTACCGGTTTTTACCACACGCTTGTTGATATCCGGTATGCCTGTCAATTCATTTTGAATGCTCTCCGCCAGTAATTTCCCCTGGGTTGAATTATTGTAATAAAAAGCCTCCGGCCCAGAGCATTTGCGTCTGCCCACATTCACGTGGATACTGACTACTGCATCAGCATTAAATTTACGGGCTATCTCAATGCGCTTTTCAAAATCGTATCGTTTGGCATCCCGACCATGCAAACCGGGAACCGCAAGGTTGTAATCACCGTCCCTCGTTAGCTGAACCTCCACGTGGCTGGCTTGTAGGATTCTACTGATTTCCTTTGCAATGGCAATATTTATGTGCTTTTCCATCACCCCATTGCGAGTAGCACCTGGATCATAACCTCCATGTCCGGGGTCAATGACAACCTTACCCAATGATTCACCTGCCCAGCCTATACTAGGATAAATCAGCAAAAACAAAAGGAAAACCCACCGTAAAAGCACATTCTCACCTCACCTTTGGTGTTATTTTGCCAAAGGTGGGTATAAAAATATCCCTCAATCATTCTGATTAAGGGATAGGATCATTTTACATTATTGTAAAGGTGTAGAAATTTTCCTGTAGTTCCATCTTAAAATGGGGGTAAAACAATCGCTTCGACTATGAATACCATCATACGCTAGACCAAAATATTTTTAATCGCAGCCCGGAAATTACCCGCTCCCCCATTTGCTGGGTGTGGTACATGAATATTTTCAATCCCAAATTTACTCAGGGTTCTTGATGAGTGTCCTCCGATAGAAATAACGGTAATGTTTGGGCATAGCTTTAATAACATTTCCGTATAGTACGCACCCACTTCTAATTCTACAGCGGTAGGGGTACGATTGGTTAAAGGTCCTTTACTTCGATCAAAGGGATGAAAAGGGAATATATTCCATGTAATTACCTGATAAGGAGATACTTTGCTTTTTATTACTTCCCCCCACACAATGGTTGCTGTAGGCTCTGTAAATCCAAAGTTTTTTTGCGTATCCTTTAGTTTTTGGTTGTCTGGGTTGCTGGTTCTTCTCCCCTGTATATCTTGTAAAATAACGGAAGGTTTAACACCAGCATGGTTCCCCAAAAGTATTCGTTCCGATGTCATTGCCACACCTGTAAACCTACCGCCCTGGTAACCAACAGCTTCTGCCACAAGAAGGTACCTTGCCCCGGGTATCCTGGCAGATAAGAATTGTTCAAGGTGGTTGGACCTTATGGCCGGTGCTTCCGGACATATATCACAAATTTCATCATAATCTTGCCACGGATTAAAAACATTTTCGATTGATTTATATTTTTGAAGTTCTTCAATAAACTTGTTTATGCTGCTACTCATCGTTGTTGCCTCACATTAGTTAGTTATAAATAAAGTATAGCATGAAAAATGAAAACAAGCTTCCTTAAATTAATGTTCCAAGATGAAGTTAATAACCAAGACTTAATGAACGAAGAAATTCGTAAACAAATTGCACAAAATCCGGGCTACTACCTTAAATTAACGTGCAAGGGGGCGGTTGTTAACACCCGTCCCCTTTGTCATCCAGCCAATTCATGATCTATTTACAACTTCAAAGCTAACCGTGCGCCTTCATCGATTGCCTCAACACCCCGGCGAACCTTTGCCGCATCACCAATTACGTGTAGTGATCTCACCTTGCCGGTCAATTGCCTTTCCAAGGGGTTATAGGACTTTGCACCGATTGCTAATACAGCCATATCAAAGTCTGATAGCTCTATTGTGCCAGAAGAATTTGTGCAAAGAGCACCATCCTGCTTGAACTTCTCTACTTTTGTACGGGTTACTATTGCGGCCCCACCTGATTTTAAAGATTGCAGGCTAAAATATACGATACTTGGGTGAACATTCTTTCCTACAGCATCCTCCATTTCAACAATTGTAACCCTGCGGCTTTGGCTAAGTAGATGTTCGGCTGTTTCCAATCCTACCAAGCCACCACCCACAATAAGAACATTTTTCCCCAACATTACCCTTCCCAATAAGACATCTACTGCCTGAACAACTTCAATACCTTCGTTGGGTATTGGAAAATCCAAGGGAACTGCTCCGGTAGCTAAAATAACTTCATCGGGGTTTAGGTTTAAGATCATCTCTGCATCTGCTTCTATATTAAGCTTAAGATTTACACCATATTTCTTACACATTTCATAATAATACCGAATGCCCTTGGCCAGATCCTGTTTTCCAGGCGGCACAGCCGCTGGTATAAACTGACCGCCAACTTTGTTGTTCTTTTCCAATAGGGTTACCCTGTGCCCCCTGGCAGCAGCAACCCACGCTGCTTCAAGTCCGCCTGGCCCGCCGCCCACAACCACAATGGTTTTGGGGTTTTTTGCAGGTGTGATCTTCATTGTACCCTCATGGCCTGAAAAGGGATTGATCATACAGGACACACCGCGATCACCGGGAATTACTCCTGGTACACCCTGACACCTGGTCATACAACCAACACAGGGGGAGATTTCCTGTGGTCTGTTCTCAGCAACCTTATTAGGGAACTCCGGATCGGCAATGGACCCTCGCCCTAAAGAGACAAAGTCAGCCCGACCGCTGGCGATAACTTCCTCCGCCATCAAGGTATCCGTAATACGACCCACAGCAATAACAGGTACATTGACCGCCTTTTTAATAGCCTCTGCCGCGTATAGGTTAAAGCCGGTAGTAACACTGGCAGGTGCAACCATCCAGGGCATACTTGCGTAAACGCCCGTGGAGACATGAATGGCATCTGCCCCAGCCTCAGCCAGAGCCTTCGAAATGGGTATCGTCTCGTTAAGCTTTAGTCCACCATTTACTCTTTCTTCCCCGCTAATGCGAAACACAAGGGGAAATTCCTTGCCGCATTTGCTTTTTATATTTTTTATTAATTCCAGTGCAAACTTCATGCGACCTGCTAAATCTGCCCCAAACTCGTCTACCCGCTTATTCGTATAACCCGATAAAAATTGGGCCACCAAATACCCATGGGCACCATGAATTTCCACACCATCAAAACCAGCTTTTTTAGCCCGGAGTGCGGCATCACCAAATTTCTCTACCACTGCATCTATTTCTTCAATTGAAAGTTCCCTGGGAAGCTCAAGATTAACAGGGCAAGGGACAGCCGATGGGGCCACTGGTTGCATACCAGTCACAGCACGATTTGTCTGTCGTCCAGAGTGCTGTAGTTGAACAAGTACTTTTCCCCCTGCCCGGTGTATCGCGTCTGTTAATGTTTTAAGCCCAGGAATGATGTCATCAGAGTCAATCCTAAGCTGTCCCGGTATTGCTTTGCCCTCTAAATCAATATAGGCGAATTCTGTGGTGAGCAGTCCAAATCCCCCACGGGCCCGTGCAACATAATAATCTACTAATTTTTGACTTACCTTTCCATCATCACCATGACTTGAACCCATCGCTGGCATAATAAATCTATTTTTCAGTTCTAAACTACCAATTTTACCTTTTTTTAGGACGTTTTCAAACAATTATGTTACCTCCCCGGAAAAATTAAAAGCAAACACCTAACTTTTAACCAAAATCTTACCCACATTAGGGTGAAATCATTCTTTGGACAGGGCTGGGATTGACTTTTATTATCGGGGTAACAACAAAGGGGCTGTCGCAGTAAGACAGCCCCTTAATAAAAAACAAAAGGCGGCGACTGGTAAATGCCAGAAGCCGTCTTTTATTGTAAAATATAAGTATGCAAACAAACATTTTACAGTCAGATTATACA
>NZ_JBAIYV010000026.1:0-135835 GCF_036763075.1 Desulfotomaculum sp. 1211_IL3151
AATATTTTCAGGAACACGAAAAAGAACAAAACAGTACGCAGTTTTTAAACATTAAAAAAACTCTGGAATGCCCTATTTGCAAGGCTTCCCGGAGTTTTTCTTTGGTTTAAGTGTCAAATATAGGATTGTCAAGAAATCCTATTAATTCTCTGTTAAATATCTCTCAAAATACCGTTTCAACGGTTGACCCATAATAAACCCGTGCAAAAAGTCCAAGGGAGCAGGGTCAAGGGTTATTTCCCGACACTTAATTACTAGACAAAAAGAAGATGGTTTGGTTTTGAAAATCTATCGTTTTATTGCGACATTATTTGCACTTATATGAATAAGAGGAATCTAATCGCAATGTATAGAAATATTAAATTTGTTCTGGCTAACTCATTAAGATGGGTTAATTTACAGTAAGAGAACGAGTGTAAGAAGTATTCGTTTCGGTTAAAGTACCGTTATCTGCTCTTGTGCCATAGCGGGTTGACCAATCGTAGGAATATCAACCCCTAAATTATTTTTTAATACCTAGATACAGAAGGTAACTTTGGTTTCAAAAAAATTGTTTTTTACCAGAAAAGATTCTCCCTGCTGAGGGGGTCTGAAATATAATTAGGTTTGAAAGATAATCGTAAAGTTTAATTGTTTAGGTGTTTTCGCAAGATAAATATGATGTTCAGTGTTGAAAACGTAGGTGGTGGTGGGTCATGAGAAAAATTACCATGGATAGATTAATTAACAAGGACAAAAAAGCCAAAACATTACAGTTGCAACTTGCTTCTTTAGCCAGTTTGTCAAAGGATAAACGGATCGACCGAAAAAAAAGGCAGCCCGAAGAACTTGATTTGTTGGCTATGGCCATTACAAAAAAATACGAAAAATACTTGAAAGAAGGGATATTGATCAAGGATGGTAGAAATTGGACATTCAATTTTCGAAAATAATATAAAAGAAATCCAAGAAAAAATCACTTTTATTCAAGACCAACCCATGGAGTCCTTTCAAAAGAATATAAAAGTTATCAGTTACCTAACTTTCTTGCTTGAGAAGTTAAATATTCGTCCTATCATCGTTGGCGGGCATGCGGTAGAAATATATACAATGGGTCACTATACGACTGTTGACGTAGACTTAGTTCTAAATGGACGAGAATTGGCGGCAAAGGTTTTTGAAATGGTAGGTTTCAAAAAGGCACCGGGCTACCGACATTGGTATCACGAAGAATTAGGACTCCCTTTGGAGATACCGGATGATGTTTTAGCTGGAAACATGGATCGGATTCTTCAGGTTACGGTGGAGGATGATTTTCATGTTTATGTTATCGGCATAGAGGATCTTATTCTTGATCGAGTTAGGGCTGCAGTATATTGGAAATCCTCCGCAGATCAGGAGTGGGCATTACTATTAATGAAATCCCAGTTTGAAGAAATAGATTTCGACTACCTTGAGAGCGAGGCTGGCAAAGAGCCAGATATTAATATCATTAAATTAGTTAAGAAATTAAAGAAAGAGGTCTAAATGTTTGAGACGCCTCTGTGAGGAAAAAATATTTTAAGCTAAGACCAATGCCGAAGGCATGGTCCTGGTCAAGCGGTTGGGCGCATTTTAAAAAGCGGAAGGCGAATGGCTAAAGCAGCACCACTGCACAGGTGGTGCTATTTTTTGGTTTAATCGAAAAAATAGTGTGACGGTAACAGCAGGTAATCGATACTTTCTTTCGAATAACAATGTTGATATAATGTACAGTGTTTTCTTTTAATATTACCATTTGGAGGATAAGATGGATATTTTGGCAAATCTTAATGCCGCCCAGGCAGAGGCGGTTCAACATACGGAAGGGCCACTTTTGGTGTTGGCCGGTGCTGGCTCGGGAAAAACCAGGGTGCTGACAAACCGGATTGCTCAGATTTTGAGCCAGGGGGTACGTCCCTACAATATCCTGGCCATTACCTTTACCAATAAGGCGGCCAATGAAATGAGAAACAGGGTGGAAAATTTGGTGCCCCAGGCGGCCAAAGATCTTTGGGTTACCACTTTCCATAGTGCCTGTCTGCGTATTCTGCGCAGGGAGATTGATGTACTGGGCTATGGTTCGAACTTTTCTATTTATGATGATGCGGACCAACAAACCGTGGTCAAAGAATGCCTGAGGGAATTAGATATTGATGAAAAACGCTTTCAACCCAGGGCTATGCTGGCGGCCATCTCCGGCGCGAAAAATAAACTGCAAACCCCGGAACAGTTTGATCGCCAGGCCCTTGAATACTTTGAACAGGTGGCGGCCAGGGTTTATCGCCTGTATCAGGAACGGTTATTTAAAAACAATGCACTGGATTTTGACGATTTAATCATGCTTACGGTGCGCTTGTTCAAAGAACACCCGGATGTTTTGGCTTATTACCAAAATAGATTTAAGTATATTCTGGTGGATGAGTACCAGGATACCAACCACACCCAGTATGTATTGGTCAACTTACTGGCAGAAAGCCACCGCAATATTTGTGTAGTGGGGGACCCCAACCAGTCCATTTATAAATGGCGGGGGGCGGATATTAACAATATCCTTGACTTTGAACATGGTTACCCAGAGGCCAAGGTGGTCAAGCTGGAGCAGAATTACCGCTCCACCGGCAACATTTTGCAGGCGGCCAATGCTCTGATTAAAAACAACCTGGAAGCGAAGGAAATGAAACTCTGGACCGCCCAGGAGGCAGGAACTCTGCTGCATATTTTCCGGGCCGAGAACGAACGGTTTGAAGCCATGTATATTGCCGACCGGGTCAAAGACCTGCATTTTTCCCACAACCGTAAATACCGGGACATGGTCATTCTTTACCGAACCCATGCCCAATCCCGGGTTTTTGAAGAAGTTTTCCTACGCCAGGGAATTCCCTATAGCATCTTTGGCGGCCTAAAGTTCTATGATCGTAAGGAAATTAAGGACCTGCTGTCCTATCTCAGGGTAATTGTCAACCCAGTGGACAGCCAAAGCCTGCTGCGCATTATCAATGTACCAAAGCGGGGGGTGGGAGCTGCTTCCCTGGAAAAAATAAACAATTTTGCTGCTTCCCGGGATCTCACGGTCCTCATGTCTTTGGCCCTGGTGGATGATATTGCCGGGATACCAGCTAAGGCCCGCAAGCAATGCCGGGAACTGACTGACACCATCGCCAGTCTTAGAAAACAGGCGGAATTCCTTTCGGTAACAGAAATTACCGAAGAGGTTCTCAACCGAACTGGTTACAAGGCCGAACTGGAACTGGAAAATACCGTGGAAGCCAGAACCAGGCTGGAGAACTTGCAGGAATTCCTTACGGTAACCAAGGAATTCGACAAACAACAGGGAGAAGAAGCCGGGGGCCTGGCAGATTTCCTAGCCACCATTTCTTTGGTCACGGATTTAGACCGGCATGACCCGGCAAGTGACCAGATTACCCTAATGACCCTGCACAGTGCCAAGGGCTTGGAGTATCCGGTGGTCTTTTTGACTGGCATGGAGGAAGGGGTGTTCCCCCACAGCCGAACCCTTTACGACGAAGGGGAATTGGAAGAAGAACGCCGCTTAGCCTATGTGGGTATTACCCGGGCTGAAGAGGAGCTTTATATTACCCACTGCTGGGAAAGAACCCTGTTTGGCAGAACCAACATGAATGCCAAATCCCGGTTTTTAGAAGAAATCCCAGCGGAACTGACCGTTGGCCAAACGCCGGTGAAAAAATCCCTAGGAATTTCCGGTCAGCCAATCAAGCCAGGACTAGCCAATAAAACCAGTACAGCGGCAACCCCTACCACCCCTATGGACTTTAAGTTAGGGGACAAGGTACGTCATGCCAAGTGGGGGGACGGGGTTATCGTCAAGGTAAAGGGAGACGGCGGCAACGCCGAACTGACGGTGGCCTTCCCGGAACTGGGTCTGAAAACCCTGATTGCCCAGTTTGCACCACTAGAAAAGATCTAATCTGGAAACAATAATGGCGGAGGAAGAATATGGATCGCTTAATTGCCGTGGTGGTTTTAACCGCCATCATCCATTTAATTAATACCTTGATTTATGCAGTGCGACCAGCCGGGGTTATTACCAAACGGCTGGCCACTGCTTATTCCCTATTTAATGTCATCTTTTTAATTGCTCAGACCGCCAACATGCTGCAGGCACCGTTGCTTTCATCGATTATTGAGCATGCCATCGCCCGTGGGAACGAGGCTGCCGGTGCCGGGGCTAATTTGCTGGAAAACGCGATCTATCAACAGGAATTAGGGATTTTAAATATACAAATCCGTACGGTAATTTTGGGGGCAACCCTGGGTACACTGCTTGGTGCCGTCTTTATCCCCGCCTTTGTGACTGTCTTTACCCGCGGCATTGATCTCTTTGATCAGGTAAAATCGGTGCCTAAAATGATTGGTTTGGTGTTATTTTCACCCAAAAAAGCGGCCAAAATGATCCGGGCAACCATCAAGATACCCGGCAGACAGTACTTTCGTCGGGCCATACGGGAAAAATTGACCATCCCCAGAAAGTTTTTGGTCTTGAACATAATCGTAACGGGTGTCTATACAACGTCCGTACTTTCTTCACTCTATGCCGGGGCCTTATTTCCGGAATTCCGTGCCACGGCAACACTTCTTTCAGGCATTGTCAATGGTATCGCTACCATTTTATTTGCCACCGTGGTGGACCCCACGGCAGCAGGCATTACCGACCAGGCTTTGCGGGAAGAGCGGCCAGAGCAAGATGTGCAGCAAATGTCCTTTTATCTGGCGGTAACACGTTTGTTGGGAACCCTCTTAGCACAGTTGTTTTTTGTCCCGGCTGCCTATGTGATTAAATACGTGGCAGAGATTATCGCTTTTAATTTTAGATAGGGGTGAGGGTGTGGCAGAGCGAAACCATCAAATTAGGGGGAAACGAGCTCTTTAATCATGACTTAAGTACGCTTATTTATGCAGAAGCCGTTGGTTTTAAGTAAAGAAGCAGGAGGAGCTATTTTTATGGATATCGTTGATCGCATTAAAGAGCTGAGGGAGAAGATTGAGTACCATAATAAAAAATATTACGAAGAAGATACACCGGAAATAGGCGATTATGAATATGATTTGATGCTTCGGGAATTAAAGGACCTTGAACAACAATACCCAGAATTAGCAACTCCGGAATCACCCACCAAGAAAGTAGGAGGGAAAGCGAAAAGGGGAGCCAAAAAAATTGCCCACGACGTTCCGATGCTTTCATTGGATGATCGGTTTTCAAGGGAAGAAGTAGCGGAATTTATTGCAAAGATACAAAATGAGGTCAAAGACCCAGTATTTATTGTAGAATACAAAATCGACGGACTCGCCGTGGCGTTACGATATCGGGACGGAAAATTTTTGGAAGGTATGACGCGTGGCGATGGCGTAAGCTATGGGGAAGATATTACCGAAAACCTTAAGATGATCGATAGTGTGCCGCTCAGAATGCATGAAAAACTTCCATATCTCGAGGTACGTGGGGAAGTTTACATGAATAACGAAGTTTTTGAGGCAGTCAATGAGAGACAGGAAGAGATAGGGGCTAAAATCTTTGCCAATCCTAGAAATTGTGCGGCAGGCACGATGAGGCAATTAGACCCGAATGTAGTGGCAGAAAGAGATTTATCGATTCTCGTCTTTAATCTTCAGGCGGTTCAGGGGAAAGAATTTACTTCTCACGCGGAGACCCTTGACTGGTTGACCGCCCAAGGTTTCCCAGTACCCAAATATTTTAAGTGTACGAAGGAAGAAGAAGTTTGGGATGCTATTACCTTAATTGGAGAAACCCGTGGTGATCTGCCATTCGGAATTGATGGTGCGGTAGTAAAATTGGATAACCTAGCCGATCGTGAAAAACTGGGAGCTAGTTCAAAGGTGCCGAGATGGGCCATTGCATACAAGTACCCGCCGGAAGAAAAAGCGACGAAGGTGTTGCATATTGAGGTAAACGTTGGCCGGACCGGTAGATTAACACCCTTAGCCATATTGGAACCTGTTCGATTAGCGGGTACCACCGTCTCTCGTGCGTCACTGCATAATCAGGATCAAATTGATCGACTGGATATACGTATTGGAGACACGGTAATCGTACGTAAAGCTGCGGAAATCATTCCGGAGATTGTTCGGGTAATTAAAGATCAACGGCCCGAAGGTACGGTTCCTTTTCAAATTCCCGATCGATGTCCTGTCTGCGGCGCTCCTGCTTTTCGGGGTGACAACGTAGCTGATATCCGTTGCAGCGGAATTAACTGCCCGGCGCAGCTTGCACGACTCATTATACACTTTGCATCCAGGGGGGCAATGGATATAGAGGGCCTAGGTCCGGCAGCGGTTCATTCACTCATGGAGAAGGGATATTTAAAGGATATTGCGGATATATATTATCTCAAAAACCATCGGGAAGAATTTGTTGCGAATGGGATTACTCCGCGACCCCGTAAAAAGGTAGCTTCGGATGCGCGGCCCCAAAAGCAAAAGGAGAATCCGTATCAATCTAGCACCGATAATCTGCTTACGGCGATCGAACTTTCAAAGGATCAAAACCTGGAACGTCTTATAAATGGTTTTGGCATACCCAATATTGGTAAGCACACAGGGCGTATTTTAGAGGAAAACTTTCCTGACCTAGATGCTATTGCAAAGATTCGTTATGATAAGTATAAACAGTTGAAGGATAAAGAGAAGCAATTAAGGAAAGAGCGCAATAAAATTGAAAAGACGCTGAAGACTTCTGCCAGCCCAGAGGATTTAGAACGGCTTAATGAAGTGAATAAGCAACTACGTGAGGTTGAGAAAGAACGAAAGGCAAACGGAGACATCAAAGGGATTGGAGAAGTAGGTATAAAAGCAATTTCTGACTTTTTTTCTGAGCCTCAAACCAAAGCGATACTTGAACGTCTTGAAAAAGCCGGTGTTAATTTGAAATCAAGATCTTCAAGTAACGTAATGGATAATCGGCTGGAGGGTGCAACCTTTGTTCTTACAGGGACTTTGCCGACAATGAGTAGGGAAGAAGCGACAAGGTTAATTGAAGAACATGGAGGACGTGTTGTTGCAAGTTTATCCGGTAAGACAACCTATCTTCTTGCAGGTGAAAATCCGGGTGGGAAATTAGCAAAGGCGCAAAGTCTAAATGTAGAGGTTATTACGGAAGATAAATTAATGGCAATGTTAGTTTGATTGTATATAGAAACAATAAAAATCAGCCACCCAAGTCTTGGCATCAATCCAAATTATGATCAGTTGGGGTCAAAGGCTTATGAATTTTTCATTCCTTTCTACGCATTAAGTTAATCAATTCCCGAAATTCATTTGACGATGTCCATAGTACAATGATTACGATAAGAAGGATGGTAACTAGGTTTGAAAAAAGTATTAATAGGATTGTATATTCAAATAGATTAAAAGAACTCTGAGAAGCTCTTTGCGATTTCTTGTTATTATATATAATAATCTTATTAATGGTATCATTCGCTTCATACCAAATAGGGTAAGCCACTTTTATTTGTCTATTGGTAATATCATACTTTTTCTCTTTGCCAGCCTCAATGATTGTAGGTAATTTATCAAGGTATTCATGCCAGTTTTTTTCAAAGTATGCATATAAATCAGCCTCTTCCGAATTAGAAATATAGTGTTCTTCATAAATTTCAAGTTTTTCTTGTATTTCCTTTAATAAGGGTTTTAGTTCTTCGTTTTCAATCCTAGACATTTCCTGTGGGTTGTTTTCTAGGGTTAGTCTTAATACGATACTGGGAATATCTGAAACTGCACCATTAATCCACCCCATAAGCTGCAGATTGGGGACCCAAGTTTGTGCGATCTCTTTAGCATTCGAATGCATATTTAATAAATTTTTAATTGTAAATGTAGTAGAGGCTACGATAATTAAAATGATTAATAAAAAAGCCATGAAATACTTCTTACTCATGCCGGACTCCATTTCCCTTGTTTGTTATTTTGCTATGCTATTAAATAATATAACATGTTCGGAAATTTACTTAAACAAAAAACATTTTCTGTAAGGCTATGTCCTGTGTGGGTGGGGGAAAGGCTCTGGCAGTGTCAGCAAGAAAACCGGCTAGGTGGCAGTGGGAGAAAACCCCGGTTCTAAGTATGATAAGGCTGTGCCGTTGGGAGTGCCTGTTTTGAACGAACAGACGTTTGTTGAATTGCTGGGGAATAGCTGCGGGCTGATGGCCTTGGGTCATGGGTTAAGCCCTTAGCCATCAGCCCGCAGCTATGTCATGCTGAGCGTTCGCAAAAAATCCGAGTATATGCTACCTAATGAAAGTACGTGCAAAGATAAATTTACTCAATCACTTTCTTTGCCTTCGCCTTCACTGATTCTGGTATGGTGACTCCCATTCTTGCCGCTGCCTCTAGGTTCAGCACCAGATCGGTGCCGCTCTGGCTTTGGATAGCCATATCCTGGGGTTTTTCACCACTTAATATCCTTAGAGCCATTTCACCGGTGGTGCGGCCTAGCTGGTAGTAGTCGATGCCAATGGTAGCCAGGGCACCGTTTTCAACGGAACTTACTTCACCCGTGATAACAGGTATTTTGTTATCTTCCGCTACCTTTAGTACAGCGGCTATGGAGGAAATAACCATGTTGTCGGTGGGCAGATAGATGGCATCCACCTGATTCGTTAAGGACTGGGCGGCTTGCATTACTTCACTGCTGGCATTTACTGTGACCTTTTTTAATTGCAAACCCAATTCAGGGGCAGCCTGGTCGGCCACATCAACTTGGATCTGGGAATTAATTTCACTGGCGTTATAGATAATCCCTACTTTTTTTGCATTGGGTACAATTTCTTGAATCAGCTTTAACTGATCTTTTACTGGGTTCATGTCTGTGGTGCCGGTTACGTTCGTGTCCGGCTTCTCCGCGCTTTTAACCAGTTTGGCACTTATTGGATCGGTAACCGCTGTGATTAAAATGGGAATGTCACTGCTTTCATTGGCCATCATCATGGCAGAGGGGGTAGCAATGGCCAGCACAAGATCGCTGCGCTCCTGGACAAACTTGCGGGCAATGGTCTGTAGGTTTCCTTGATCACCCTGGGCATTTTGATAATCAACCGTAAGTTTTTCACCCTCTGCGTAACCCTGCTCCTTAAGCAGGTCTAAAAATCCTTGTCTGGTTGCATCTAAGGAGGGATGTTCGACGATTTGGATAATCCCGAGTTTTACCTTGTCGGTTTCTTGGGCTTTATTAGTTTCATTGCCACAGCCGGTCAAGCCTAAAGCAATCAATAACATGACGGATAATAATAATAGCTTTTTCATTTTTTTACCTCCAAGAATTTTGTTAGAATTTCCATGCACAAAAGCAACTAAGGTTGTTTTCATTTTGTGCTTTAAGGGCTTGGTGCCAGTGTCGTTTTCTTTAGAATCAGGAAGCAGGAAAGTTTCGAAAACAACGCCCCCTTTCAGACAAATAAAAAACTCCCCGTCCCCTAAAGGGACGAAGAGTTACTCCGCGGTACCACCCAAATTGGCTAATAGCCCAGCTCATAGGTACAGGAAAATAAACCCATCCCGGTAATAAAAAAGCACTTCATCCCCAAGGGACGAAATGCTTGATTTCGCGGTACCACCCTAATTGCAAAAGCCGCTTTACCGATACGGGACTTACAGTCCAATACCTTTTCCCTTTTAACGGCAGGAATCCCCGGCCACACCTAATTCATCCGTTCAGTGCGGCAACTCCGGAGGGAACTTCAATCAACCATACCTTGAAGAAGCTTCCAGTCTCGACTTCTTCTCCCTGGAAGGCTGGACTCTGATCTACTTTTCTCCATCATTGTCGATGATGTATCTTGTTAATCAATAAACTAACATAACTTATTTTGTTCGTCAATAGCATTTTTATCCACCAAGTGATAGCGGTTAGTTGTTTGGCCATGGCAGGACTTTTTTCCGTTGTTTTGCTTTAGGGGGTTATTGGCCCAGGAGGAAAATAATTGCTATGGAGGAAGGAGATAACTAGCTTGTTCAAGAAATGAAAGGAATGGGGGTTGATGCTGTGACGCTAATGAAACGGGCATTGTTTCTAACTTTGATGCTTTTTTTATTTGTTAATAATGCCGAGGCTGCGGGTAGATTTTATCCCTATGGGGAAGTGAAATGGACGGTGGAGAAGGCCGGGAAGTTATCGGCGGATGTTACCATTACGGATAATGGTCTCCTTTATACTCCGGTGGGCAATAAAATCATATGCTATGACTGGAACCGTGGCACCAAGCTTTGGGAAAGAAAGATGGATGTGGGAGGAAAAATTACAGAACCACTTTTGATACAAAACCAAACGATTTATGTTACTGGAACGGATGGTATTCAGCAAATGAGGCCCAATGGGAATGTTACCTGGCTTTACCGCCTGCTGCCCAAAGCGAAGGGAACAAAAAGCAGTGGGGTGGTGGCCAAAGGGCCCAATGATCTAATATTTCTGGGGCTGGCCGATGGTCTCTATGCCCTGGAACCGCTGAAAAATTATCAGTGGCGTTATTCCGATGATAAAAATATGGTGGCAGCACTGGGTGATGATCGGGCGGTTTATCTTTGTCTGGGGGATCAACAAGGAAGTTTTACCCTACAGGCCATTGATCAGCGGGGTGAAAAACGTTGGCAAAGGAGTCTGGGGGGTATCAAGGATATTAAAATGCAGTTGGGGTCCGATGACACCCTTTATGCCGTAACGAATCCGGAGAAGTTAGAGCGAAATTCAGTGGCCAAAGTAAGATGTTATGACAAGGTGAATGGTGAGGAGCTTTGGTCCTACGCCGTTAGGTCAGAAAGCCTTACAGATATTAGCTTGGCCGGGGATGATTTACTGTTCTTTTGTGGTAATGGCAAACTTTATTGCCTGAACAACAATGGGACATTGCAATGGGATCTACCGCTGCTTAATGTTTCCTCGGGTGCTGCTGTGGATGCAGCGAAGAAACGTATTTATGTAGGCAGTACCGATGGAAGAATTTTTTGTGTTGGCTTTGCCGGTCGTGTGCTATGGGAAAAAGAGATCGACAAAACCACTGGCCAAACCCTGGCCAAGGGTGGCGGTGTCATGATTGATACTGGCAAGGATGAAAAGGATACCATTACCAAAGCACCCATCCTGTTGCCTGATGGCAGTATCTTTGTTTACACAGATAAAGGAAAGATGTATCGATTTGTTGATACCTTTGGGGGGTAAGGACGATGAAAAATTTTTTCAAGAATATAGCTGCCCTATTGCTATTGACATGGTGTCTTCTTCAGCCCACGGCGGTTTGGGCACAGGGGGGTCAGGCTGCTGCTGTTGATTTAAAGGATATCCAACAGCACTGGGCCAAGCCGGCCATTGAAAAAATAACAGCCATAGGGCTGATGTCCGGCTTCGAGGATAGCACCTTTCGTCCTAATCAGCCGATCAGTTATCTTGAGGCCATCACCAGCAGCTTGGACGGTGCCGGCTATGCAGCCCAGGTTAAAAAAATGAAACGGCCTAAAAATAGTCCGGCCAGTGCCTATCCGGTGCCAGCCCAGCAAAATTATGTTGATTTTGCCGTACAGCAAAATTTTCTCCCTGCTGCCATGTTAAATAATTTACGGTACGATGAACCCATCAGCCGGGGAGAATTGGCTTTTTTGCTGGCCAAGGTGTTGTACCTTGAGGTACCCGAAAAAACGATTGGCTTTACAGATCATGCCAATATACCAAAGGAATATATGCCTGCGGTGCAGGCCCTGAGTCAGCTAAAAATTATGTCCGGCTACCCGGACGGAACCTTTCGCATTAAAGATCAGGTGACCCGGGGTGAGTTGGCAGCCATTCTCAGTAAGTTTTATGAACAGGGCTGGCTTTACCTGGATGCCAAAAGAAAGGCCAGCGGTTGGATTGCTGATGTTACGGAGGATAAGAATGGGTTAGTTGTCCAGCTTAACTCCCTTAAAGGTACGCAAAAAATCTCGGTTAATGCCAACTGCAAAGTCTATTGGCAGGGACACCCGATACAATTAAAGGATTGTATCAATTATCGGCTGGAGGGTATTTTGGATAACAAAAGAAAGCTGGCCTATGTGGAACTGATTGACCGAAGGAATTTCTCCCCGGTACAAAGGGAAGTATATGGCAGTTATCTGCGGCAAGCGGCAGGGGAACCGCTGCTTCTCACGGTGAAGGATTTATTGAATGAAGAAGTAGATTTTCCTGTGGCCTGGGATGCAGAAATCAGTGATGAAAAATCTAAAAGCAAAACCAGCAAAGACCTGCTGACAAAACTTAAGCCCGGTCAATTCTTAAAGCTGGGTCTTACCTCCGGCGGTACGGTAAAGTCCTTAACCATCTTGGAGGTAAAGAATATCAGCGGTGAAATTGACCGTATCAACCGGGCACTGTATCTGGTGAAAAAGAAAAGTGGCAGCAGCAAAAAATATGTACCAGATCACTTTTACAGTTGGGATGCCGGGCGCATCGTTGACAAAGAGGGAGAGGATGCCGGAGATCCCGATGAAAAGGACAAGGTGAAAATCCTTTATATCGGCGAACCTTTCTATGAAAGGGTGCTGGAGATTCAGGTACTGGAGCGGGTGGATTAACTAAAAGATACAAAGAACGGCGGAAGCATAGTGGGTAGAGGCGGCGAATATTGCACCAACGGGGGATAACGATAGCACCTGGCAATTCTAGAGTGGTATCCTTCCTAAGTGAAAAACTACTCGTTGGCTAATAGCTAACAGCTAAAAACAAGGACATGCATACGGCATGTCCTTTGTTCAGCCTATTTTCCACCGCAGCCACAACCGCCGTCGCCGCTTGAGGCGTGTCCATGGCCATGTCCATGGCCTGGTGCAGCAATTACTTCAATTTCTACTCCAACATCCCTGGGTAGACGGGCAACTTGCACCAGGGAGCGGGCAGGAGAGGGATTGGGGAAGTACTCAGCGTAAATCTCATTGATTTTTTCAAAATCATTCATATCCTTGATAAACACAGTGGTTTTCACCACTTGATCCATACGGGCACCGGCGGCCTCCAAAATAGCCTTGACGTTTTCCAGGCTACGACGAGTCTGATCCTGAATGTCACCGGCAACCAGATTGCCAGTGGCAGGGTCAAAGGGGATTTGGCCGGATGTAAAGATAAAAGGGCCAAAAGAAATGGCCTGGGAGTAAGGGCCAATGGCAGCCGGGGCTTTGTCAGTACGAATAACCTTTTTCTCGTGCATAAGCATGCCTCCTTTAAAAAAATATAAAACCTAAAACTAGATTACCCCAATTCCAATATTATAACAGCTAATTTTAAATTTAAAAGATTTCAAATTTATGGTTATATTGCGTTTTATTTGAAAAACTTGGTATAATACTTAACAGTTTTGAGCAAAGGAAGTGTTCTTGATTGATTAGTAAAAAAGATGTTGAGCATGTGGCCTTGCTGGCTCGGCTGGCATTAGAGGAAGAAGAAAAAGAGCTGTACACCCGGCAATTAAATAAAATCCTGGATGCTGCCAAGGCATTACAGGAACTGAATACCGATCATGTGCCTCCTACCGCCCACGTTCTCCCCCTTCAAAATGTCTTTAGGGAAGACAAAATTGGCCAACATATTGACCCCAAAGAAGCCCTGGCCAATGCCCCGGACAAGGAAGAAAACTTCTTTAAGGTACCGAAAATTGTTTAAGAAATAGGAGGGAGATATTTGGAGCTCTTTCAACTCACCGCTCACCAACTTCAACAAATGTTATTAAAAAAAGACATTTCCGCCTTGGATATAACCGAGGTTGTTTTTAAGCGTATTGAACAGGTTGAAGATAAAGTAAAATCCTATCTTACCCTGACCAGGGATCAGGCCGAAGCAAAGGCCCGGCAGGTGGACAAGAAAATTGCCGCCGGGGAACCAATTGGCCCCCTGGCAGGAATCCCCATTGCCATCAAAGACAACCTGTGTACCGAGGGTGTTCGTACCACCTGTGCTTCCAAAATACTGCAAGATTTCATCCCCCCCTACTCAGCCACCTCGGTGCAAAGGGTCCAGGCAGCAGATATGGTGCTGGTGGGGAAAACCAACCTGGACGAATTTGCCATGGGTTCCTCCACCGAAAACTCCGGCTTTCATTTAACGCACAACCCCTGGGATATTGGCAGGGTTCCCGGTGGTTCCAGCGGTGGTTCGGCCGCCGCTGTGGCAGCGGGAGAGGCCATTGTTTCCCTGGGGTCTGATACCGGTGGTTCCATCCGGCAGCCGGCGGCCTTTTGTGGTGTGGTGGGCATGAAACCCACCTACGGCGCTGTATCTCGCTATGGATTGGTAGCCTATGCCTCTTCACTGGATCAAATCGGACCCTTTACCCGGGATGTCACCGATATGGCCCAGGTTCTGAATGTGATCTGCGGCCATGACCCCATGGACAGTACCTCTGCCAATATCAAGCAACCGGATTATACTCAGTATCTAATAAATGATATTAAAGGGATGAAAATTGGTGTACCCCGGGAATACATGGCGGATGGCATTGACCATCCGGTGAAGGAAAAGATTAATGCAGCCATTGAAAAGCTAACTGAATTGGGTGCCTTTGTGGAGGAAACCAGTCTGCCCCATACAGATTACGCCATGCCAGCCTATTACCTAATTGCCACCGCTGAGGCCAGCTCAAATCTAGCTCGCTACGATGGGGTGCGTTACGGCTATCGGGTGAAAGATGCCCACGACCTGGTGGACATGTTTATGCGCAGCCGCAGCCAGGGTTTTGGTGACGAGGTAAAACGTCGGATTATGTTGGGTACCTATTCCCTTTCCGCTGGTTATTACGATGCCTACTACCTCAAGGCTTTAAAGGTACGAACCTTGATCAAACAAGACTTTGATCAGGCCTTTACCAAATACGATGCCTTGCTATCACCCACATCTCCCAGCACGGCTTTTAAAATAGGAGCCATGGTTAATGACCCGATTCAAATGTATCTACAGGATGTTTGCACCATACCCGTGAACTTGGCAGGTATTCCAGCCCTTTCCCTTCCCTGTGGTTTAGCCAATGATTTACCTGTGGGCCTGCAACTGATGGGGAAAGCCTTTGCTGAAGGAACCCTGTTAAGGATTGCCTACACCTTGGAGCAAAACTCTGATTATACTAGGCTCCGGCCAGTTATAGGGGGATAAGCCATTGACTAAGACCTATGAAACCGTTATTGGCATTGAAGTACATGTTGAACTAAAAACGAACACTAAGATTTTTTGCAACTCCACCACCGAATTTGGCGGTGAGCCCAACCATCATGCTTGCCCGGTGTGTTTAGGCCTGCCTGGAACGCTGCCGGTCCTCAATAAAAAGGTTGTGGAATATGCGGTTAGGGCAGCTTTGGCTTTAAATTGCCAAGTGGCCAGCTTTTCTAAATTCGACCGAAAAAATTACTATTACCCGGACCTGCCAAAAAACTATCAGATCTCCCAGTATGATCTGCCCATTGCCGAGCATGGCTACTTGGATATCAAGGTGGGCGACCAGGAAAAACGTATTGGCATTACCCGCTTGCATCTGGAAGAGGATGCCGGCAAACTGGTGCACCAGGGTAATATTGTAACCACACCCTATTCCCTGGTGGATTACAACCGTACCGGTGTGCCCCTCATTGAAATCGTTTCTGAACCGGACCTGAGGTCTTCGGAGGAAGCCCGGGCCTATGTGGAAAAACTGAAGGCCATTATTCAATACACCGGGGTGTCCGATTGTCGTATGGAAGAGGGCAGCCTGCGCTGTGACGTCAACGTCTCGGTTCGTCCAGTAGGCCAAAGGGAATTTGGCACAAAGGCAGAAATAAAAAACCTCAATTCTTTTCGGGCCTTGCAAAGGGCCCTGGAATTTGAAGTAGAAAGGCAAATTAAAGTATTAAATTCCGGGGGTAAGGTTATTCAAGAAACCCGTACCTGGGATGAGGCCAAGGGTATGACCATTTCCATGCGCAGTAAGGAGCAGGCCCATGATTACCGTTATTTTCCTGACCCCGATCTGGTACCCTTGGTGCTGGATCATCAGTGGATTGACTTTATTCGTGAATCCTTGCCGGAACTTCCTGACCAGCGTCGCACACGCTATATGCAGGCATATGGGCTGCCGGAATATGATGCCTCTGTCCTCACCTTAACCAAAGAAATGTCTGACTACTTTGAAGAGGTAATCAAATACTATGATCATCCAAAGGTCATTAGCAACTGGCTGATGGGGGATCTAAGCCGTCTTTTGAATGCCAGCGGCATCGATATCACCCAATGCAAAATAAAACCAGCCAGGTTGGCTGAAATGTTAAAACTTATGGACCAAGGAACCATTAGCGGCAAAATCGCTAAAACTGTCTTTGAAGAAATGTTCAACTCTGGCAAGGACCCGGCAGTTATTGTCCAGGAAAAGGGTCTGGTGCAAATTTCGGATGCAGGTGCCATTGCTTCTGTGGTGGCAGAAGTTATCGCTGCCAACCCTAAATCTGTACAGGATTATCAAGCCGGTAAGACCCAAGCCATTGGTTTCCTGGTGGGGCAAGTCATGAAGGCCACCAGGGGTAAAGCGAATCCCGAACTGGTTAATCGAATTCTCCTTGAAAAACTATCGTAGAAGAAGTACGAACCAAATTAAATCTACTGTCTAAAAAACAGAACAACATAAAGAAACTGTACAAATAAAGTGACTAAAAAACAAAACATAATTACAAGGCAAAAATAGAAGAAATGAAGAGGAAAATTTAAAAAAAAGCAGAATATACCTATAAACAGAAAATCCGAATGTATACAGTATAAATGCCACTTCTGAATACCCATAATCGTGTCATTTATGATAAGATTAACAACATAGTTTGACTTGGAGCTGGAGGTGTTTCTTAAATGGATAAAAGAAAAATATGGATAGTCGATACTACACTGCGTGATGGCGAACAAACCGCCGGCGTGGTGTTTGCAAACAAGGAAAAAGTACGCATAGCGAAATTTCTTGATGAGCTGGGTGTTGACCAGATTGAAGCGGGCATTCCAACCATGGGTGGGGATGAACAAGAGGCCATTAAACAAATTTGCAAGCTGGGCCTAAAGGCCAGCATTATGGGGTGGAACCGACCAGTGATCAAGGATATCGAAGATTCCTTGGCCTGTGGTGTGGATGCTTTGGCTATCTCGATTTCCACCTCGGATATTCACATTAAACATAAACTAAAAACCAGCCGTGAATGGGTACTTGAGCACATGGTTCGGGCCACAGAGTTTGCCAAAAAAGAAGGGGTATATATATCTGTTAACGCAGAGGATGCCTCCCGTAGTGATATGGACTTTTTGATTGAATTTGCTAAGGCTGCCAAACAGGCCGGCGCAGACAGGCTTCGCTATTGTGATACGGTGGGTATTTTAGAGCCCTTTACCTGTTACGATAATATCAAAAAATTAAAAGAAGCAGTGGATATTGAAGTTGAGATGCATACCCACAATGATTTTGGTATGGCTACAGCCAATGCCTTTGCCGGTGTCAAGGCCGGTGCCAATTGGGTGGGTGTAACGATTACAGGTTTGGGCGAAAGGGCTGGCAACTCGCCTTTGGAAGAAGTAGTTATGGCCCTGAAGCACCTCTATGACATCGACTTAAATTTTAAGACCGAGATGTTACGTGAAGTGGCCGAATATGTTGCCATGGCTTCTGGTCGTGAGCTGCACTGCAGCAAGGCCATTGTAGGTTCGAATATGTTTGCCCACGAGTCTGGTATTCATGCCGACGGTGCAATCAAAAACCCCAAAACCTACGAGGCTTTCCAACCTGAAGAAGTGGGCCTGGAGCGTCAAATTGTCATTGGCAAGCACTCTGGCAGTGCTTCTTTAAGAATGAAATTTGCTGAGTACGGCATTGACCTTTCCAAGGAACAGGCCGAGGAATTATTACCCAAGATACGTTCTGCTGCGGTATCGTTAAAACGTACCTTGTTTGATAAAGAACTGGTTTATATATACGAAGATCATTTTGGAAAGAGGGATTAATTTGGGCAAAACAATCATTGAGAAGATACTATCTTCCCACAGTGGCCAAGATTGCCAGGCCAATGACATCGTAGTAGCCCAGGTTGACTTCGTCATGGGGCAGGATGGTACTTCCCCACTGGCTATTCGGGCCTATGAAAATATGGATGGGAAGGAACTGTTCGATCCAGAGAAGGTTGCTTTGGTCATAGATCATAGTTCACCCAGCCCCTTAGAAGGGGTTTCTGCCCTGCATACGATTATGCGGAAATTTGCCAAGCAAAAGGGCTGCCGCCTTTATGATATCGGTGAAGGTGTTTGCCACCAGCTAATTCCTGAAAGCGGTAAGGTTGGTCCGGGCAGTCTGGTTATCGGCGCAGATAGTCATACCTGCACCTATGGGGCTTTAAATGCCTTTTCCACCGGAGTTGGCTCCACCGATCTGTCTGGTGGGCTGGTCTCTGGTAAGATGTGGTTTAAAGTTCCTGAAACAATCAAATTTGTTTGCCATGGTGTACTGCCCAAGGGAGTCTATGCCAAGGATTTGATTCTTTACTTGATCGGTCAAGTCACTGCCGATGGCTGCACCTACATGGCGGCGGAATACACTGGCGAAGCCATTGCTGCCCTATCCATGGAAGGGCGTTTTACAGTGGCTAATATGGCCATTGAAATGGGAGCCAAAGCTGGTCTGATGGAAGCCGATGAAAAAACCTATAATTGGCTTAAACTTCATAGTGATCAAGAGTTTACAGCGGTTTCCGCAGATGAAGATGCCAACTACTATAAAGTACTGGAGTTTGATGTTTCCAACCTGGAGCCTCAGGTGGCTAAACCCCATCGGGTAGATAATGTAGCACCCTTGTCTGAAGTAAAGGGAAAACCGATTCAACAGGCGGTCTTAGGAACCTGTACCAACGGACGCTTGGAAGATTTGCGGATTGCCGCCTCAATTTTAGCCGGCAAACGGATTCACCCGGATGTTCGATTTATTGTGGCACCCGCTTCCCGTAAGATCTACCTGGAAGCGATGGAAGAAGGCGTCATTCAGCGACTGGTAGAAGCCGGTGCAGCAATAGTGACACCTGGTTGTGGTCCCTGTGTAGGCACCCATAATGGTGTTCCTTCGGACGGTGAAACGGTTATATCTACGGCTAACCGCAATTTCAAGGGACGTATGGGTAACAGTAATGCCGAAATTTATCTTGCTTCCCCGGCTGCGGTGGCAGCATCGGCATTGACCGGTGTTATTAGTGATCCCAGAGACTTTGTAAAGTAGGTGAAGCCGATGAAATTTCAAGGAAAAAGTCATAAGTTTGGCAACGATGTCAATACCGACTATATCATCTCAGGTAAATATAAATTTAAGACCCTCGATATGAATGAATTGGCAAAGCATGTCATGGAGGATTTAGATCCCGATTTTTACAATAAAGTTACTGCCGGTGATTTTATCGTTGCTGGCAGCAACTTTGGCTGCGGTTCCTCCAGGGAGCAAGCACCCCTGGCCATTAAACATGCCAATATCAGTGCAGTTTTAGCTAAATCCTTTGCTCGAATTTTTTACCGCAATGCCATTAACACTGGTTTACCCGTACTGGAATGCGACACAGATCTAATTGACCCAGGTGACGTACTGGATGTTGACCTGACCCAGGGCACCATCATTAACCGGACCAAGGATATTGAAATTGCCGTAAAGCCATTACCAAATGTTATGATCAAAATTCTTAATGATGGTGGATTGGCACCTCATTTTCGTAAATACGGCGGGTTTAATTTTGATTAGTAGAAAGCTTGAAAGTAAAACAAAACCACCCTTGGGTGGTTTTGTTTTTTGAAAAAATGGATGGTTTTGCCCAAAGTCATAATAATTACCTCCAATAAAGATTGATGGGTTTTCAGATAATAATGATGATTTCCAATGTAAATGAGGAGGTGTTTTAATGTCAAATAGAACTAATTTTGGAGAACCATCCATGGGTGCCTATCGGTTAAGGGAAATGCATGAAGCCCAATTCCCCCAAGGTGTGGTGGTGGATCCCACACCCATTACTGCTGGACAAGATATATTGGTATTTTACGATGGGCTGTTAGCCAAGGAAGGTGCTCAGGAGGTATACCTGCACTGTGGTTTCGGCAACAGCAATCAATGGAATGCTGTTCATGATCACAGAATGGCGAAAACCGGTTATGGTTTTGTCAAAACCTTGACCATGCCAGATGCTCATGCCCAGTTTAGTTTTTGTTTCCATGACAATGCCATGAACTGGGATAATAATTCAGGTAAAAACTGGGTTTTCCAGGTTCACAATGGTACCATGAACTGTCATTAATAAAAAACCCCTACCGAAAAATCGGTAGGGGTTTTTAAGAATCTATAGCGAGCCGCCGGTTGTTGAAAAGCGGATCGATGATCGCAAATCTTTTACCGTCAGGTCATAAAAACTATCCGAATGGTAAATACTAGCTACTATTAATTTGTCGAAGGGTGTGTGAAAGATTGAGGGTAGTTATGTTTTCTTGGGAGTACCCGCCCTTAAGTGTTGGTGGGTTGGCTCAGCATGTCTATGATCTAACGAGTGCCATGGCAAAACAGCAGCAGGAGATTCATTTAATAACCCGTGGCAACCCTGATACACCAGCCTATGAAGAAGTGAACGGAGTGCATGTTTACCGGGTAAACCCCTTTAAGGTATCTTCTACAGACTTCATTACCTGGGTCATGCAATTGAATATGGCCATGATTGAAAAAGCCACTTCATTGTTTCAGGAATTGGATCAGATTGATATTATCCATGCCCATGATTGGTTAGTGGCCTATGCTGCAAAGGTATGTAAACATTCCTATAAAATCCCCTTGATTGCTACCATCCATGCCACTGAGTGGGGGAGAAATAACGGACTACACAATGATCTGCAAAGACACATTAGTGATATTGAATGGTGGTTAACCTATGAATCCTGGCGAGTAATATGCTGCAGTCAATACATGCGGGGACAGCTTTATCATATTTTTCAGCTTCCAGAGGACAAATTAAATGTTATACCCAATGGGGTTGAGCCAAAGGGGTTTCAATACAACCCTCAAAGCCCCATAAAACGAAGTTCCTATGCAAATCCCCAAGAGAAAATTGTTTATTATGTGGGGCGGTTGGTACCTGAAAAGGGAGTCCAAATATTAATAGAAGCGATTCCTAAAATATTACATTACCACCCCGATACAAAATTTGTGATAGCTGGGAAAGGACCCTTTGAAGGAAACTTAAGAAATAAAGCCGCGGAAATGGGTGTTTTCAATAAGGTATACTTCACAGGTTACGTGGATGATATGACCCGTAATAGTTTATATCATTTTGCAGACGTGGCGGTTTTTCCCAGCCTTTATGAACCCTTTGGCATTGTGGCCCTGGAAGCAATGGCAGCCCAAACAACGGTGGTGGTATCGGATAATGGTGGTCTGGGGGAAATTATCCAACACGGGATTAATGGCATGAAGTCCTATACGGGCAATGCCAATTCATTGGCGGACAGTATTTTGCATTGTTTATTGGATAACAACTCAGCCCAGCAAATGAAAAAAACAGCTTACCGTGATGTTCTTGAGAAATACAACTGGCAGACCATTGCCCGGCAAACCTTAGAGGAATACCGGAAGGTTAAAGATGCTGACCAAGGGGCTCCTTGGAAAGTATTTAACCGTACTAAACTATATGGCCAGGTTGTAAGGCAATAAATACACGAGACAATGGAGTGATTTCTTTGAAGGCTATTATTATGGCGGGTGGCGAAGGTACGAGGCTAAGGCCTTTGACATGTGGTCTGCCCAAACCCATGATGCCGGTATGTAATCGCCCGATGATGGAACATATAATTGAGTTATTAAAAAAGCATGGCATATCCGAAATCGGAGTAACCTTACAATATCTGCCCGAGGCCATCAAAGGTTATTTTGGTAACGGTTCAGAGTTTGAGGTGTTTATGCGTTATTACGTGGAGGAAGTACCACTGGGAACGGCTGGCAGTGTTAAAAATGCCCAGGAATTTCTCGATGAAACCTTTGTGGTGATCAGTGGTGATGCCTTAACGGATTTGGACCTAAGTAAAGCCATAGCGTTTCACCGAAAAAAAGGTGCCATTGCCACATTGGTCTTAACACCAGTGGCGATCCCACTGGAATATGGCGTAGTCATCACAGACAAAGAAGCCAGGATCACACAATTTTTAGAAAAACCCGGTTGGGGTGAGGTTTTTAGTGATACGGTTAATACCGGTATTTATATTTTAGAACCGGAAGTTCTTGACTATTTCAAACCAGGACAAAAATTTGACTTTAGTAAAGATTTATTTCCTATTTTATTAAAAGAAAAACAGCCCTTGTTTGGCGTTTCCTTAGCTGGCTATTGGTGTGATATTGGCAATCTGCAACAATATGTCCAGGCACATCAAGATTGTTTAACTGGAAAGGTATCCATAAATATACCGGGCCAACAATTGGCACCGGGGGTTTGGGTGGGGGAAAACACACAAATCCAGCCCGGTGCTGAAATTAAAGGGCCAATACTAATTGGGGATAATTGTAAAATTGGTTCGGGTGCTTTGATCGATACCTATTCGGTCATTGGTAACAATTGCCTCATGGGTGAACAGGCTACGGTAAAGAGAAGTGTCCTTTGGGACAATGTTTACCTGGGCCATGGATCAGCCTTGAGAGGTGCTGTACTGGGGAGCAGCGTCAAAATAAATGCCAATGCCTCGGTATACGAAGGTGCTGTCATTGGCAGTGGCTCCATTATTAAAGAACGGGCATTGTTGAAGCCGGATGTAAAACTTTGGCCGGATAAAGTGGTGGAGGCAGGGGCAACTGTCGCAAGCAGCCTGGTTTGGGGCACTGCCAAGCCGAAAAGTCTCTTTGGCCTTGAGGGAATCACAGGTCTAACCAATATTGATATTACTCCCGAATTTGCCACCCGGGTTGGTGCGGCCTTTGGTACGAATATGCCGATTGGCACCAGGATTGGGTTATCCTGTGACCGTTATGCTGTCTCCCAGATGATCAAAGAGGCACTGGCCTGTGGCCTACAGTCCACTGGTATTGAAGTGGTGGATTTTAACACAGGAACCACCCCCATGCATCGGTATGCGGTACAGAGTAACCAGTGTCAAGCAGGTATTCACGTAAGGGTTAGTTCAAAGTGGGTGGATAAGATCAATCTGCTTTTTACCAATGAAAGGGGCGGCAACATATCCAGGGGCCAGGAACGGAAGATAGAAAACACCTTGGCCAGGGAAGATGTCCGTAGAGTAGAGGTACAAAGGATTCTGCCTCCTATCACCATACCTCAAGTGGCAGACTCCTATATGGAGCATTTGCTTGGGGGTATTCATACCGAGACCTTTAAGAAGATTGGCCAACGTGTGGTTTTATTATACGACCGGCATAGTTTAGACCCCTTTGTGGCCGGCACACTTGCTTCTTTAGGCATCACCTTGGATAATCTGGAGGTAGATCAGACCCCGCAGGAACCGAGGAATTGGTACTGGTATGAGAATTATTTGCAAGACTTGGCCACAGCCGTACAGAATAAAGGCGGAGTCGCCGGGGCAGTTATTGATCCCAATGGCGATCGGTTAATCCTGCTGGATGGCTTGGGTAATGTGATTAGTGATGAGATGCTGACAGCCCTCATTTCGCTGATCATTTTAAAAGAAAATGCCGGGCCTGTTATTGTGCCGGTAACGGCACCCAAAGCCATCGATGAACTGGCTCATAGGTACCGGGGCAGTGTTGTTCGTACAAAAACCTCACAGCAAGACTTTCTGAATAAGATCATGAATCATCAAATATTAAATAATGAGACAGCGCAACATTATTTAATGAATTTTGATGCCCTATTAGCCTTGCTCAAGATACTTGAGTTTTGTGCCAGGGAAGGTATTTCCCTGGAGGAATTGATGAAAGAAATACCAAGCTTTTTTTTAAATCAAAAAGAGGTGGAGGTTCCCTGGGAAGCCAAAGGAAGGGTTATTCGAAGCATAATCGAAGAGCAAGCCAATGAAATGGAGCTATTGGATGGGGTTAAAGTATATCATAATAATGGTTGGGCTCTGGTCTTACCTGATCCCGAAGAACCCCTCTGTAGAATATTTACCGAAGGGGACTCCATGGAGATTGCAGAAGAATTAACTCATTTCTATACCCATAAGATCAGGCAAATCGTTTCAAGCTAGACTGGAATAATGCGGCTGTGAGGTGTTCTCACTGCCGCATTTTATTATTATATGTAATAAAGTTGACAATGCGATAACAAGGAATTTTCAAAACTTTGTCGAAAGGTATGTTCAATAGTTCACAATCCTGGAGAGGGGATGATAGCTTTGACAGGAATATATCAGGTGGATCCCTACCTGCTGCAATATAGAACTTGTGTTAAGGGGTTTATCGAGGAAGAAGGAAAGACCGGTATTTTATTTGAAGAAACCATCTTTTACCCGGAGGGTGGCGGCCAACCCTCCGATCGGGGAAACCTGGTCTGTGTTGCCCGCCGCACTTCCCATGAGGTAATCTATGTGGAGCAAAGGCCGGAGGGGATTGTCCACTGGATTGCAGGGGATATCATACCTGTTGTAGGGGCGGAGGTTTTAATGACCGTAGATGCAGAAATGCGTCGGGATCATATGCAGCAGCATCATGGCCAGCATATTCTATCCGCTGTTTTTGAACGTGATTACCATTGGGAAACAGTGGGCTTTCATTTGGGAAGTGAGATCTCCACCATCGACTTGGCAGTGGGAGATATTTCACCGGAGGTTCTCCAAGCGGTAGAGCTTGAGGTTAATCGAATTATTATGGAAAACATTCCGGTAAAAACAGAGTGTTTTCAGCGGGAGGAGCTTAGTAAGGATTTAATAAAGAAACTTCCGATGGATCAAAGGGAAGTTCGCTTGGTCATCATATCGGGTATTGATGAAAACGCCTGTTGTGGCACTCATCCCAGGAGTACAGGTGAAGTTGGTCCATGTAAAATTTTAAAAACCGAACGAATTAGGGGGAATGTGAGGCTATACTTTATTTGTGGCGCAAGAACGATTACCTGGATGGGCAAAACTTTGGCAGAGTTACAACAATTGGAGAAGGTCATAGGTGCTTCTGGCAGTGAAGCCATTGGAAGATTGGCAAAGAGAGAGGCGGAACTTAAGAAACTCCAGAAGGAACGCAAGGAATTGCTAGGCCTAAAGTATCGATATATGGCAGAGGAATTAGCAGCGGAGGCATTTTTTACAGGTGAGACAAGGATTTTGCTGAAGTATTTTCCCCAAGGGGATATGGATCTGCTGCGTGGCATAGCTGCCGCCTGGTGCAATCAGCCTAAACAAGTAGCTGTACTTTTGGGTGGAACGGGACCCTTTGATGTTGTACTTGCCAGGGGCCAGGAGGTAACAACTGCCATGAATACCTTAGCAACGGAACTATGGCCGATCCTCAAAGGTAAAGGCGGCGGCAATGCGGAGCTGGTTCAAGGAAAGGCCGAGGAATTGCCACTGGAGAAAGTAAAGTTAGCCCTTAGCCGTTAGTCCTTCGTTTAAAGCCAAAGCTAAAATGCCACCCGGCAGGGTGGCATTATGTCATGTTCGGAAAGTTATGCTGTCTGAGGGCTTCGAAGATGGCGATGGCTACGGAGTTTGATAAATTTAAAGACCGTACCTCCCCTAACATGGGGATTCTTAAGCAATGGTCCGGGTTAGCTGCTAAAAGCTCCTTGGGTAGCCCGGCAGTTTCTTTACCAAAGACAAGAAAATCATTTTCTCCGAAGGATGCCTGGTGATAAGGTCTGCCGCCTTTGGTGGTAAAATACCAGAAGCATCCCTCGGGATATTGCTGCTGTAGGGCGGCAAAGCTTTTGTGATAATGTAGGTCCAGTAAATGCCAGTAGTCTAAACCGGCTCTTTTTAAATAACGATCATCGGTAGAAAAACCCAGGGGTTCTACTAGGTGCAGGCTGGCACCAGTGATCGAGCAGGTACGGGCAATGTTGCCGGTATTAGCTGGAATTTCCGGCTCTACTAAAACGATGTGCATGAAATCTCCTCTTTCTTAGGAGCCGTTGGGCAAAGATCAACTAAAGGGCATTGGCAGCAGCGGGGTTTGCGGGCATCACAAACCTTTCTGCCATGCTGAATTAGCCAGTGATGGCAGGGTTGCCACAATTCGGGCGGTATTTTCCCGCATAATTCTTTTTCAACTTGTTCCGGTGTTTTACCAGAGGCAAGACCCAGGCGATGGGCCAAGCGTTGAACATGGGTATCCACCGGAAAGGTTTGATGTCCAAAGGCGACTCCTAAAACGACATTTGCTGTTTTTCTGCCCACACCGGGCAGTTTTTCTAATTCATCACGATTTTGAGGAATTTCTCCGTGGTAATTTTCCACCAGCAGGCGGCTGGTTGCCACAAGAAATTTACTTTTGTTTCGGAAGAGTCCGCAACCCTTAATATGTTCTGCCAGTTCATCCGGTGTTAAGGCAGCCATGGCTTCCGGCGTATTGTACCTCTCAAAAAGCTTGGCGGTGATTTTATTTACCTGGGCATCCGTGCTTTGGGCGGATAAGATTACCGCCACCAGCAATTCAAAGGGTGTGCGATATTTCAAATCTGTGCTGGCATTGGGATAGGTATTGGCCAAACGGCCAAGGATTTGTTCTACCCTATTTGTCATCGGGAAAAAGCCTGCAATGATCAACCTTAATGCATAGGTTTTGAATAAATTCTAGCCCGGCAGCGGTGGCTAGCTGTGCCGCAGCATCATTCGAGATACCTAGTTGAAGCCAAATAGCCTTGGGTTTTAAGGGGAGCGCTTCCTCTACCACCGGGGGGGTATCTTCACTCTTTCTAAATACATTGACCATGTCCACCTGGTAAGGAATATCCGCCAGGGTTTTATAAGCCTTTTCGCCCAGAACTTCGGCTATTCTTGGGTGTACAGGGATGATCCGATAACCATGCTGCTGTAGGTATTGGGCCACCTTATAGCTATCCCGATGGGGCTTGTCCGAGAGACCAACCACGGCAATGGTTTTGCACTGGGTTAAGAGCTCCTTAATTCTTTCATCGCTGGGGTTTTGATACATGTAGGTTCCTCCTTTAGATAAATGATTGACCAGGATTTTCCTGGCGTGCTAAAGTATTATTGTTTGTTATTTTAGACAGGGGGTGATGATATTGGTTCCAGTACTAGTTGCGGTGGCCCTGGGTGTACTTGTGGGGCACTTAAATATATTGGCTCTCGGCTCAAAGACAATTGGCAAGTTTACAACCCTTTGTCTTATTATCATGCTATTGACCATGGGTGCTCAGTTGGGTGCCAATGATAAATTACTGGCTGATTTGGGTCGTATGGGATATCAAGCACTGCTTTTAGCACTCGGCAGCATTATCGGCAGTGTTTTCTTTGTTCGTTTGGCAGAAAACCAGATCAACCGTCAATTACGTCGTCCGAATAGTGAAGGAAGTGAATAATACCATGACCTGGATTATACTGGGTGCTGTGGTGCTGGGCATAGCCCTGGGAAATTGGATAATACCAGAACAATATGTACAACACATGGGTGGGGTTACCACAACCGCCCTTTACCTATTGCTTTTTGCCATTGGTATTGACCTTGGCCGTCAGAAGGAAGTCTGGATTAGGCTGTGGAATATGGGCTGGCGCATCGTATTGTTACCCCTTCTGGTGGCTGTGGGAAGTCTTGCCGGGGCCTCTATCACTGGCTTGTTCATAGGGTTGCCATTCAATGAGGCTTCTGCCATCGGTGCAGGTTTTGGCTGGTACACCTTATCAGGTGTTTTACTAACAGAGATATATAATGTGGAAACTGGAACCTTAGCATTCATTACCAATGTGGCCCGTGAATTACTAACCTTTATTACTGTGCCCTTGGTGGCCCGGCATATTGGCAGACTTTCAGCAGTGGCTCCCGGTGGTGCAACCACCATGGATACCACCTTACCATTGATTACCAAAGCCACTGGCTCAGATATGGCCGTCATTGCATTTATTAACGGCTCCATATTAACTGCTCTGGTTCCCCTGCTAGTACCGTTCTTGATTAACCTCTCCTAGAGATAATAACACATCAACAGGGGTGTTTCCAGCACTTTAACTGCCAAGGTATACCATAATCAGCCGGGCACTGTTGACCAGACCGTGTGCTATGATGCCGGGCAAGAGGGAGCCGGTGATATAATATATTGCGGCTAGACCGGCTCCCACCACGGCTATTTGGACAAACCAAATGCCGCTTAAATGAGCCAAGGAAAAGAAGAGAGCGCTGATGACGATACCAAACAGCCAACCCCAGCGTTTGGCAAAGGCTTGCAAGGCCATACCTCGATAATAGATCTCCTCGGCAAAGGGTACCAAAATACCTCCGATAAAGAGTGGCCAAAGCAAATCCAGTGGTCTTTTGGCGTCAGCAGTGGCTTTTACCAAAGGATTGGTACCGATATCCGCAGCCAAAAAAGCAACCAGAGCACGCTGGCTACCTTCGGCTAATATAAAAAGCAGAACCCCTCCCACAACCCCAAAAACAACCTGTCTGCCTAAATCCCGAAAATGCAGTCCAAGCTTAGCAATACTGCTTTTCCTGGATACGAAATAAAGAGTAAGGCTTATCAAAATCAGCCGATCCAAAATTTCCACCAGCCGGGGTGAAATCCCCGGCACAAGAGGCAGTACGAGCTTAGCAAACAGGTAGACCAGGGCTATACGAAAAATAAATACCCATATTACATCGGTTATGCCCCAAATATTTTTAAAATTATTGTTATCTAACATAAAAAACCCCCAGTAAGGCAATCTTTATCATAATCAGTCATTTATAACCAGTGATGAAAAATTATAAAGGCAATTTTGCTGGGCAATACTAAGTGAAGTCTCGCTTTAGGTTTAAAATTTCCTCAATCCGTCCTTTTTAGTATAAAAGGGGTTAACGTTTGCATGTAATATTTTGCCAAGGAGGGTAAAGAAAATGGACAATTTTTGGATTTCGTTCCCCGTACTCCTAGCATTGGCAGCATTGGTTTTTTTCTTACTACCTCGATTCGACAAAACTGCCGATGTCCTGAAAAAACCTGAGTTACCGCAAAGAAATCGGGAGGAAGAATTTGCCCAGGAGATTTCCCCTATAAAATCAGCTGAGTCGGTATCTCATATCGAAGAAGATCCATTTATACCCCATTATTATGGTGTCAATCGCTTGGTGGCAGTGGCCAAGGATCCCAATTGGTTATATTCCTACTGGGAGGTAAGCAACGGAAAAATAAAGGAGTTTATCCATTTGTATGGGGAAGAAGCCTGGCAAACCTCCAAACAAGTGCTTCGGGTTTATGACATTACTGGCACGACAAAGGATGACCCTTGCAGTTGGCAGGAGATTAGCCCGGATCCCTTTGCGGATAACTGGTTTGTGGAGGTTGGTCAGCCGGAACACAGCTTTTTCCTGGAGTTAGGACGTATATTAGCCGACGGCAGATATATTAAATTGCTGACTTCCAACACGGTGTCAACGCCCCGGGCATCGATTTCGGAACGTACGGATGAGCAGTGGGTGGGGATTGATGAACTTTATAATAAACGCATTTTTTATGGTTTTAGCTCGACTATGCTGACTGATATGGGAATTGAATCCCCAGAGTGTAGTTCAAAAAAACATAATAATTCTTAAAGGGGGTTTGTTCCTTGGCAAAGGGTTACTTGTCAATCGTATTGCATGCGCATTTACCCTATGTAAGACATCCGGAAAGCGAAAAATACCTGGAGGAAAATTGGTTTTATGAAGCCTTAACGGAAACCTATATTCCTATGGTCGATGTGTTTAATAGACTATCCTATGAAAATATACCCTTCCGTTTAACTTTTTCTATTTCGCCGCCTTTGTTATCGATGTTTACGGACCCATTATTACAGGAACGATATATTCGGTATCTTAATAAATTAATGGAACTGGCCCAAAAGGAAGAAGCCCGTACCGATGGTACACCCTTTCACAGTGCAGCTTTAATGTATAAGAGAAGGTTCCAACGGGCCTATGATATTTTTGTTCATGAAAATAATTGTAATTTGATGAATGCCTTTAGGCAGTTACAAGAAAATGGGCATTTGGAAATTACTACTTGTGCTGCCACCCATGGGTTCTTACCGATTATGATGACGAATCGAGAAGCTGTCAGGGCCCAAATTGAAACTGCGGTTAATTTACATAAAAAACATTTGGGTCGTGCACCGGAAGGCATTTGGTTACCGGAATGCGGTTATAGTCCCGGTGTGGATGAGCATTTAAAGGAGTATGGACTGAAATATTTTTTTACCGACAGCCATGGATTATTATATGCCTATCACCGCCCCCGCTTTGGCAATTTTGCACCAATTTTTTGTCCCACCGGGGTTGCGGCCTTTGCCAGGGATATTGAAAGTTCCAAACAGGTTTGGAGTTCTGACGAGGGTTATCCTGGCGATGCGGATTACCGTGAATTTTACCGTGATATTGGCTATGATCTTGATTTTGATTATATAAAGGAATACATTCACCCGGATGGGATAAGGACTCATACCGGCTTGAAGTACCACCGTATTACAGGCAGGGTAGATCTGTCTGACAAACAGCCCTATTACCCTGATTGGGCTATGCGGAAGGCAGAAATACATGCAGGAAACTTTCTTTTTAACAGGGAGAAGCAAATTGAGCATCTAGCCTCTTTAATGGAACGACAGCCGATCATCGTGGCACCCTATGATGCAGAGTTATTTGGTCACTGGTGGTTTGAAGGACCCAGTTGGCTGGAATTCTTGATCCGAAAGATGGCCGGTAACCCGACGGTTAAATTAATTACCCCCTCCGATTACCTGCGCCAGTATACCAGTAATCAAGTAACCATACCCTGTCAATCCACCTGGGGTAGTGCTGGTTATAACGAAGTCTGGTTAAATGAAAAAAATCATTGGATTTATCGCCACCTGCACATGGCGGCGGATCGCATGACAGAATTGGCCGACATGTTTCCACAGGCCGAAGGAAATCTGCGACGGGCCTTAAACCAGGCGGCGAGGGAGCTTTTATTGGCACAAAGCAGCGACTGGGCCTTTATTATTTCCACTGGTACCATGGTTTCTTACGCCATACGCAGAACAAAACAGCATTTAGCGAATTTTTTAAGGCTCTATAATGAAATAAAATACTGCCGGATTGATGAAGGATTTGTAGCTCACCTGGAGTGGCAAAACAATATTTTCCCGGATATTGATTACCGTTCCTGGCGAAGCAGGAATTATCGGCAGCAAGCGGCTATTTGTTAACCTGCGTTTAACCATCCGTCTTTGTCATTGAGCGGTAGTGAAGTATAAAGGGTATACCCAAGATCCTTTGCTGCCGCTCGGATAACATTTAATTGCTTATCCTTGGTGCCGCTTACAGCACGGAAATTCAGCCGTGTTATTATTTTTAGGTGCAAGGAATTTTTAACTAACTACCGAATAACTTTAGGCAAAGGGAGTTGGTGAACTATAGAGATCGATGTATTGGCAATTGGGGCACACCCAGACGATGTCGAGGTGGGGGCGGGGGGTTTAGTGGCAAGGTTTGTTCACCAGGGAATCAGGGTAGGGATTGTTGATCTTGCCGCGGGTGAAATGTCAACAAATGGCACGGTAGAGGAGCGCCGCCAAGAGGCACAAAGGGCGGCCCTGATGCTGGGTGCAGTATGGCGCAAATGTTTAGGTTTGCCCGATCGGGATATTGCCTTGATAAAAGAGAACGTTCAAGCATTGGTGACATTGATTCGTGAGAGCAAACCCCAATTAATTATTTGTCCCTATTGGGAGGATCGACACCCTGATCATGTAAATGCTGCAAAATTAACGGCTGAGGCTAATTTTGATGCAGGGTTAAAAAGGATTGCCCCGCATTTACCACCCCATCGTGCTAAATATATTTGGCATTATTTTTTGTCCACGGCAGTGGAACCACAGTTTGTTGTGGATGTGAGTCCCTTTTATGAGATAAAAAGAGCCGCCATTAAGGCACACCAAACACAATTTGGCAAAGACAGGGAGCAACAGACCTTTTTAAATACTGGTCCTGGGAGTATGCTTTCCATAATTGAAAGTAGAGATCGCTTTTATGGTGCACGAACAGGATGTATGTATGGTGAAGGATTTATTACAACCGCTCCTTTGGCAGTGAAGGATCCTTCTCTCTTAATGGGGGTGTAGTAATGAACATCGGTATACTATGCCATGCAACCTGCGGGGGAAGTGGTGTGGTAGCTGCAGAAATAGGGAAGAACTTAGCCACTAAAGGACATCAGGTTCATTTTATCTCCATCGGTCATCCCTTTCGCCTGAGAAATTATCAAAAAAATATTTTTATCCATGAGGTAGGAGCCTTTCATCACCCACTTTTTGAGGTTCCTCCTTATTTTATTAGTCAAGTGAATAAAACAGTAGAGGTATTAAGGAGCTGCCAATTGGATCTGCTGCACGCCCATTATGCAGTACCTCACTCCCTAGGGGCACATTTGGCCAGGCAAATTCTTGGTCAATATATTCCGCTTATTACCACTCTGCATGGTACCGATACCTCACTGGTGGGGGCCCACGAAGAGTTTTATGAGACTACCCGCTATAGCTTGGAAGTCAGTGATTTAGTTACCGTGGTTTCTAATTTTTTATCTGAACAAACTCGTAAAACATTTAATTATACAAAGGAACTACCCGTTTTTTATAATTTTGTTGATACGGAGGCCTTCCGACCCTCCCGGGGAATGGAACGGAAACTTCTTGCCAATGAAGATGAAGGGATCATCATACATATATCAAATTTTCGACCGCTCAAAAGGGTGCTTGATGTGATTCATGTCTTTAACCAAGTAAGGCAAAAACGCAGGGCTCGGTTAGTCCTAATCGGTGATGGTCCTGATATGCCTGCGGTACAAAAGCTTACACAAAATTTAGGTTTGGTTCGGGAAGTTACCTTCCTTGGTCAGGTGGATCATGTTGCACCTATTTTGGCATTGGCAGATGTCATGTTATTTCCCTCCAGTTGTGAGAGTTTTGGCCTAGCGGCACTGGAAGCTTTAGCCTGCGGTGTTCCTGTGGTGGCCTCCCGATCCGGGGGGATTCCAGAGGTTGTCGAGCATGGTCAAGTGGGTTTTCTCACAGAGGTGGGAAATGTGGCGGAAATGACCAAATACACCTTACTGTTATTGGAAAATAAGGATTTAAAGGAAAAGATGTCGCTCAATGCCAGGAACCATGCCGTTCTTAAGTTTAATGCGGCATATTGGGTGGAAAAATATGAAGGTATTTACCAGTTCGTATTACAACAAAAACCAGCTTTCAGAGGAGGATTATGATGCAAGTTATCACATTTGGAAAATTTGAAGCCCAGGAAGGTCACGGGGATGAACTTCGGAACGTCATCCAGGAACATATGAAATGTTTAAATAATCAACCAGGACTGGTGCATGGATATGTGGCTAGGTCTCAAGGGAACGGTAATAAGTTTGTGGTGATCTCTATCTGGGAGAATGAAGAAGCGCAGCAAGCAGCAATGGGCAAATTAAGCAGTGACCCCGGGGCCACTGCTGGATTTCTTCAACTCATGCAATTGATAGAGGGTCAACCGGACTTTGGAAATTATGTTGTAGAGAGCATAACCAAATAAACTGCCGAATATTGTGTAATAAAAGGGCAGAGGGATGATTCTATGATGGATCTCAGAGAGGTAGAAGTGGGGACCACTGTAATCACGTCGGTGTCTGTGGCTGATATCTTGGAACAACCTGAGGCAGGGGTTCCCCTGGTTACTCAACAGTTAATGGGGTGGCCAGCCCTTGTTATGGGTGTTGAGGGGGATTGGCTTCATCTACAATGTCACGACGGTTCCCCCGGCTGGGGCAAGGTGGATCATTTCTGTCTCTCAAAGTGGCCCCAGGAAGCTGTAGCCATACAGGTTACTAAGCCTGCGGCCGGATTAAGCCGTCACCCCTTATGCACCAGCGATCGTTTTTGTACGTTATTTATGGGAAGTATATTGCCGGTGGTGGGACAGGAAAACCAAAGATTAAGGGTTGTCTTACCGGGAAAAAAGTATGCATTTTTAGACAAGGATGCCACGAACATGATGCCCCAGGGTGGATTTGGCCAAAGCAAAGGTGTATTAATGGCCGCAGGACTCTTAGCCGGGGCTCCTTACCTTTGGGGGGGCATGACCGTGCGGGGTTTTGATTGTTCTGGCCTTACTTATATGGCCTATTTCAGCAATGGCTACCAACTACCCAGGGATTGTCAGGATCAGTTTAAGGTAGGTAAGCCTGTGCAAAAAGAGGAACTTACAGAGGGGGATCTGGTGTTCTTCTCTACCATTGAGCCGGGTCCCTCACATGTCGGGATATACCAGGGGGATGGTTTATTTATCAATGCCCGCAGTAAAGAAGGAGTAACGGTTACCTCCTTTAATGATCATTTTTTTAGCGGGCGATATTTAGGTGCGAGAAGATACCTTTAGCCGGCAGCTATTAGCCGTTAGCGGCATCAGCAAAGAAGGAAAACTTTGTGTCACCCTGAGGGACAGTGAAGGATCTTGGCGTTAACCTATCTAATGAAGGAAAGATCCGTCGCTATCGCTCGGGATGCCATAGGTTTATGGTAGTCCGGTAATTAGGCTAAAAGCGAATGACTAAAATTGACCAATCCGTTTCAGTTATTTGCTATAATATAGGTATCATGTTTTTTGGAGAGGAATATTATGCAAATTAATGAAGATATGATCTTCCAGGTAAAAGTAACTTGCCCGAATTGTGGACAAGAATTTATGCATCCTGAAGTTAAAACTAGATACATTGTGGTAGAAAAGCAGGACAGTGATCTTTGTGCCCATTACACAGGCATTAACCCGGTATTTTATGATGTTATGGTCTGTCGTTATTGTGGCTTTTCCTTTACGAAGGAAACAAACAAAGCCCTCTCGGAACAGGAAAAAACCACAATCAACACGATCTTAGCCAACTGGCCTAAGGATGGGGCGCAATACGGCGGCCTGAGAACCCTCGACCAAGCCATTAAGGTTTATAATAAGGCCATTGTTTGTCAGGAACTAAGAAATGCCAAGGATTCTGTGAAGGGTTCTTTATACCTTCGCTTGGGCTGGCTTTATCGTTATCAGGGCAATAAAAATAATGAAGATCAGTCCCTGCTGCGGGCCTTAGAATTTATGAGACGAGCCTACGAAAGGGAGACTTCATCAGACGCCAAAAAGGAATTGCGTATGATGTATTTAATTGGGGATCTGTCATACCGAAGTGGTGATTTTGGGGGGGCAGTCAAGTGGTTTCATTCCGTTACCAACCATCCCGCAGCTAACAGCTATCCAGTTTTCAGCAGAATGGCTCGATCCCGTTGGCAGGATATCCGTGAACAAATGCAGCGACAGAAATAAATTTTATAGATTACCGTTAGACTGTGCGACAGGGAGATCAATCTCTCTGTCGCATTTCTTACACTGGCAGAAATATAAGATTTTAAAGATCATATTATTAAGAAAAGCTAAGGCTCGCTTGTCTGTGCCCTTTAGGGTATGGCCTAAAGGGCACAGGTAAGCGAGCCTTAGCTTTTCTAAGTTGCAAAATTCATGTTAAAATAATTTAAAAGTAATGCATTTTACTGGAGGGGTAAGTGGTGTCAGAGAATCAATTTGTCCATCTTCACCTTCATAGTGAATATAGCCTTTTGGATGGGGCAACCAGGATCGGTCAGGTGGCCAGGCAGGCTAAGGAAAGTGGTATGGATGCACTGGCCATTACTGATCACGGCTGCATGTTTGGGGTAATTGACTTTTATAAGGCCTGCCAGAAAGAAGGGGTTAAACCGATTCTTGGCTGCGAAGTTTATGTGGCACCGCGACGCAGAATGGATCGGGTGCCCAAGCTGGATGATCAGCCGAACCATTTGGTACTATTGGCGGAAAACCAAGAGGGTTATAAAAACTTACTAAAACTAGTATCCCTTGGCTATACCGAGGGTTTTTATTATAAGCCCAGGGTGGATAAGGAAATTCTGAAGTGCTATAGTAAAGGTCTGATTGCCCTCAGCGGCTGTTTGGCCGGGGAAGTTGCCGATAAAATTCTTGGCGGCCAATTGGACAAGGCCCGTCAGGCCGCCTCAGACTATTTAGAGATCTTTGGTAGGAATAACTTTTTTTTGGAATTACAGGACCACGGCTATCAAGAGCAACGACTGGTAAACCGGGAGTTGCTGAAGATTGCCAATGAGTTACAAATCCCGCTGGTGGCAACGAACGATGTCCATTACTTAAAGCGGGAACATGCAGATATTCAGGATGTATTACTTTGCATCCAAACGGGGAAAAGCGTTAATACACCTGGCCGGATGAAATTTGAAGGCCAGGAAATGTATTTAAAAAGCCCCCATGAAATGAACCTGCTCTTTGGGGAGATCCCGGAGGCTTTAAGTAATACCGTAAGGATTGCTCAGCGCTGTCAAGTGGATTTGACCTTTGGCCAGTACCACTTGCCTTACTTTAAGGTACCCGAAGGGTCTAGTCCGGCCCAGTATCTAAGGGAAAGGTGCCTGGAAGGTGTAATCAAAAGATATGGCCATTGCAGTGGACAGGTGCAGGAAAGACTGGAATATGAACTAGGTGTCATTGGCCAAATGGGATACGATGAGTATTTTTTAATTGTTTGGGACTTCATCCGTTATGCCAGGGAAAAGGGCATTGCCGTTGGTCCCGGGCGGGGCTCTGCCGCGGGCAGCATTGTTGCTTACTCATTGGGTATCACCAATATTGACCCTCTTAAATATAGTCTGTTATTTGAACGGTTTTTAAACCCGGAGCGTATTTCCATGCCGGATATAGACATTGATTTTGACTATGAACGGCGGGGCGAAGTGATTGATTATATTGTGCAAAAATATGGCACGGACCGGGTGGCCCAGATCATTACCTTTGGCACCATGGCTGCCCGGGCAGCCATTCGGGATGTCGGTCGGGCCTTGGATATACCCTATGGTGAGGTGGACCGGGTAGCCAAACTGGTGCCGATGGAACTAAATATTACCATTGCCAAGGCTTTAGCCAATTCACCGGATTTAAAGGCAGCCTATGACCAGGACCCAGAGGTTAAACGCCTGGTGGATACTGCTGCAGAATTAGAAGGGATGCCCCGGCATGCCTCTACTCACGCTGCGGGGATCGTGATTTCGAAAGATCCATTGGTAGAATATTTACCCCTGAACAAAACCTCCGACGGTTTAGTGACCACCCAATTTCCCATGACTACCGTCGAGGAACTGGGTTTGCTTAAGATGGATTTGTTGGGTCTGCGCAATTTGACTGTCATTGCCGAGGCCGTGGAGCTAATTAAGCAAATTCGAGGCGTTCAGCTGGATATAAATGAAATTCCCCTGGTGGATCAAGCTGCCTTTGATATGTTAACCAGGGGTGAGGGAATTGGCGTATTCCAATTGGAAAGCAGTGGTATGCGCAACATTCTCAGGGAACTAAAGCCCAATGCCTTTGAAGATATTGTTGCCCTGGTCGCCCTTTACCGCCCGGGTCCCCTGGGCAGTGGCATGGTAGAGGATTTTATTCAACGGAAACATGGGCAAACCAAGGTGGATTATTTTCATCGGGATTTAGAGCCTATTTTAAAAGAGACCTATGGTGTTATCCTATATCAGGAACAGGTAATGCTGATAGCCAGAGTCATGGCAGGCTACTCCTTGGGTCAGGCCGATTCTTTACGTAAGGCCATGGGCAAAAAGATTGCCAGGATTATGGCCATGCATCGGGATTGGTTTATTAATGGCAGCACCGTGGATGAAAAGGGAAAACCGTTATTGTACCCCATTCCCGGAGCGGTGGCCAGGGGCTATGACCGGCAGTTGGCGGAAAAAATGTTTGACCTGATGGAATACTTTGCCGGCTACGGCTTTAATAAATCTCACTCCGCTGCCTATGCCCTGGTTTCTTACCAAACAGCTTATCTGAAAGCCAACTACCCGGTGGAATATATGGCAGCCCTTTTGACCTCCGTGAGGGATAATACCGACAAAGTGGTCCTCTACATTGAGGAATGCCGACGCATGGGTCTACAAGTATTGCCGCCGGACATTAACCATAGTAAGGAAAACTTTACCGTAGCCAATGGGGCCATCCGTTTTGGCTTGGCAGCGGTGAAAAATGTTGGTTGGGGTGTGGTACAGGAGATTATCAAGGTACGTCAAAAGGAAGGGCCTTTTACCAGCTTTTTTGACCTATGCGGACGTTTAGACACTCGCTTGGCCAACCGCAGAGTATTGGAAAGTTTAATCAAGGCCGGAGCCCTGGATGCCTTTGGCTACCGGTCGCAATTAATTGCCGGTTTAGAAATGGGCATTGAGCATGCCGCACGTTCCCAACGGGATAGGGAAAGGGGACAAGTGAGCCTTTTTGATCTAATACCGGAAAGTTCGGCCCAGATGCTGGCAATGGAACTTCCCTCGGTTCCTAAATTAACGGCTCGGGAACAACTGGAAATGGAAAAAGAAGCCCTGGGACTTTATATCTCAGGTCATCCCTTGGCCGAATACAGCTGGTTGTTAGATCATTTGGAAGTACAAAGAGTGGTGCATCTGAGTGAACTTCCGGACGGTCAGCCTCTATTACTGGCGGGGGTTATTTCAACCATGAAAAGGATTACCTCACGCAAGGGTGCCCCCATGGCCTTTATTACCCTTGAAGATTTAACAGGGAGCTGTGAGGTGGTTGTCTTCCCAGAGGTTTATCGTCGCCATTTGAGCATATTGGATCTGCGGGAATCACTTTTGTTCAGGGGAAGAGTTAGTAATAACGGTGAAGAGGCCAAGATTTTGTTAGAAGAGCTTCAACCTCTGGAAAAAATAACCAGCGAGTTATGGCTGAAGATCACAGACGCCACTGAAAAACCACAGGAATTGGCGGAAGTGCTGGCAGCACATCCCGGGCAGACGCCAGTCTTTCTCTTTTATCCCAGTACCAGGCACAAGGTACAGTGGGAAAAGGGAGTTTCTCTCAGCACCGAGCTAAAGCTGTCATTACAAAGGCTTTTCCAGGCAGAAAACCTTCGAATTCGTTTGACACACCCGATTAAAGTTCCCGTGGCTGCAGCTAGAGATACCACGCACTTTAGAGAAACACCGAACCAGTATAGCACTGGCACCCAAACAGCGGGCTTTCAACCATCCGGTTCCTTTGATCCTGACACTTACCCAGTGCCGAAGAGTTTACTGGAACTGTAATTAACCATTAGGCCGAAGGCTAAAAGACATGACCATTTTTTACCATCCCGAGAAACTTGTGAGAGACCTAGACTCATTGATATAATCTTCTCATTACATAACAATGGGGTTATAAAATGAACCTGATTTTCCTGGTGTCTTTTATACTCGTCCTTTTTATTATTGTGGAGATATCAGCCATTGCCCTTAAATTGACCGGGATGGATTTGCATATTGCTCGTTTCCAAGCCCTTTCTGCCCTGGTAACGGTGGGTTATACTACCTCTGAGTCGGAACAGGTGGTCAAACACCATGTACGACGGCGTCTGATCATGGTTCTGATGATTTTGGGTTATTTGGGAACAGCCACCATTGTCTCTGCCCTGATTGGATTAATGCGTCACCCCCTGACATTAATTCAGGCCAGTATCGCCATCATGATCGTGCTATTGGCCGTAAGCGTTGCTTCTAGCCGCAGCATCAGGGGTAGGCTGGATAGGGGAATTGAAAGGCGACTAGCCCGTCATTTGACCCTGCAAAAAAAGACGGTGGAGGAGGTACTCCATTTAGATAGGGAGTATGGGGTGGCAGAGGTTCGTTTAAAGGATCATAATCCTTTGGCAGGTAAATGCATTGCGGATAGCAAGATCCGCGACCAGGAACTTTTTATCCTGGCAATCGATAGACAAGGAGATTTTTTGCACTCCCCAAGGGGTAAGCAGGTCCTCCGGGGCGGAGATAAACTGATCGTCTATGGCAGACTAAAAAATATTTATCACTTGCTTTGCTGGGATTGCCAAAAGGATGACGAAGATAACCCGCTTGTAAATTAATTGCAGATATGATAAGATGAATCAACTGTAAAAAAGAGGAAATTGCTTGAGGTGAACATAATTGGCTGAAAATATTAATATCGTTGCGGGTGATTATATTGTAGTGAAGGCCCTGGAAAATGGGGTAACCCTGATTGGCTTAACCAGAGGTGGTGTAACGAAATTCCACCATTCAGAAAAACTTGATAAAGGTGAAATCGTGATTGCTCAGTTTACCGAGCATACTTCAGCCGTTAAAATACGTGGTCGGGCGGAGGTTTTGACCAAGCATGGCAAAATCTCAACAGATGACTAGTTGGCAACCAGCATATGCAAAACTGTATCCAGAGCTATTACTCTGGATATACTTATTTTTATAGTATAAAAAAAGAGGAATCACCGTGTATTTATAGAAAGAACTATACGAATATCCATGGGTATTCTACTATGTAATCAAGGGGGCCATTTATAAGTGTGGACAGTCGTATATATTGCGCCCAATCGTAAACAAGCTGAGAGATTACAAAAGGCACTATCACAAGAAGGGCTACTGGTAAAATTACGCAATATCGGACTGCCGAACGGCAATGATAATGGTTCTGTGGAAATTTTAGTACCAGAATCTGAGCTGGATGAGGCATTGGAGATTATTAACACCATATAGATACGCGGGGAACTAAGGGAGAGGTGAGTCTTTGGTCCTGGAAATATTTCGTAAGTCTAAATATGTAACTGTACGCCCCGATAAAGCAGAACAAAATCAAGAAACTGAAAGAAGAGACATTCCCGAAGGCTTATGGGTTAAATGTTCAAGATGTAATGAAATTATTTATACCAAAGAGCTGGATAAGAATTTTAAAGTTTGTCATAAGTGCAATTTCCACTTTCGTTTAAATGCCAAGGAACGCATTCGTATGACCCTGGATGAAGGTTCCTTTATAGAATTTGACAATGAGTTAACTACCGTAAATCCCTTAAATTTTCCCGAGTATGAAGAAAAAATGCAGACGATACAAGAAACCACCGGCTTGCAAGAGGCTGTGGTCACCGGACAGGGGACCATCGGAGGGAACCCGATAATTATAGGGATTTTGGACTCCCATTTTTTTATGGGAAGCATGGGGTCTGTGGTGGGTGAAAAAATCACAAGAGCCATAGAAACAGCCATTAAGAAAAAATTGCCCGTGGTTTTATTTTCTTCCTCTGGTGGGGCTAGGATGCAGGAGGGTATTTTGTCCTTGATGCAGATGGCCAAGACCTCTGCCGCCCTGGCCAAATTGGACGAGGCAGGGTTATTGTTTATCTCTGTTTTCACTGATCCCACAACGGGTGGGGTAACGGCTAGTTTTGCTTCCTTAGGAGACATTATTGTGGCAGAACCCGGAGCCATCATAGCATTTACTGGTCCGAGGGTTATCGAACAAACAATTCGCCAAAAATTGCCCGAGGGTTTTCAACGGGCCGAATTTATGCGTCAACATGGCATGGTGGATATGATTGTAAATCGTCCGCAGCTAAAAGAAACCTTGGCTAACATTCTGGCACTTCATAGGACGAATTAAAGGAGGCCTGTATGGCGTTAGATTTTGAAAGGCCTTTATTGGAGTTAGAGGCCAAGATTGAAGAACTTAAAAGGTTTACCAACGAAAAAGGCATCGATTTTTCCGATGAGATTATTCTTCTGGAGAAAAAGTCCAGGGATATGAAGGAAAAGATATATCGTAATCTAGATCCTTGGCAAAAGGTGCAAATTGCCAGGCATGCTGCCCGTCCCAATACCAAGGACTATATAACGGCTCTTTTCCACGATTTTTTGGAGTTCCACGGTGACCGCCTTTATGGTGATGATCCCGCTGTAATGGGTGGTATTGCCCGCTATAAGAGTATTCCCGTAACAGTAATAGGGCATTTAAAGGGACATGATACCAAGGAAAATGTCTATCGGAATTTCGGTATGGCTCACCCCGAAGGATTTCGCAAGGCCTTGCGTTTAATGAAACAAGCGGAAAAATTTAACCGTCCGGTAATCTGCTTTATTGACACCGCAGGTGCCTACTGTGGTATGGGTGCGGAAGAAAGGGGCCAAGGTGAGGCCATTGCCAAAAATCTTATGGTCATGTCTGCTTTAAGAATTCCCATCGTCTCTGTTGTCATTGGTGAAGGTGGCAGTGGCGGGGCCTTGGCCCTTGGAGTTGCCAACAAAATTCTCATGCAGGAACATGCTATCTTTTCAGTAAGCTCACCGGAGGCCGCAGCCAGCATCCTTTGGAAAGACGGTACCAAGGCGAAAGAAGCAGCGGAGGTATTAAATCTTACTGCCCAGGATTTGCTAAGATTTGGTGTTATCGATGAGATTCTTCCTGAGCCATTGGGTGGTGCCCACAGTGATTTAGCGGCAACCTATCAGATTGTTGATAAGTCTTTGGCACATAACTTAACAGAACTTATGAAAATACCCGTTGAAGAATTGGTAGAAGCACGGTATAGAAAATTCCGTTCCATCGGTCAAACTGGATAAAATATTGTATAAGCCTGCCGTTTCACGGCAGGCTATAGGTGATTGGGACATAGGGAGGGTTGTTACATGCAGAGAATTGGTGTACTAACCAGTGGCGGGGATGCTTCGGGCATGAATTCTTGTATACGTGCGGTGGTGCGTAAGGCTATCTACCATGGCCTGGAGGTCATGGGTGTCCACCGGGGCTATAGCGGTCTTATAGAAGGTGATATGTGTCCCATGAACCTTAGTTCTGTGGCAGATATTATTGGCCGTGGTGGTACCGTTTTACATACAGCTCGATCCGAAAGATACAAAACGAAAGAAGGCCGGTCCCAGGTCATGGAAAATGTGCAGCGTTTTGGGATTCAGGGACTGGTGGTTATTGGTGGCGATGGTTCCTTTATGGGGGCGCAGTTGTTACATCAAGAATATGGGCTGCCAATAATTGGTGTACCTGCCACCATCGATAATGATATTTCAGGCACGGATTATACCATCGGTTTTGATACGGCGGTAAATAATGTGGTGGAGGCCATCAATAAGATTCGGGACACCGCAACATCCCATGAGCGTACCTTTGTAATTGAAGTAATGGGGAGAGATTCAGGCAATATTGCCCTGGCCGCTGGTTTGGCTGGTGGGGCAGAAAGCATATTAATCCCGGAAATTCCTTTCAATATAGATGATATTTCTAAAAAACTCCTTAACGGTATTAAAAGGGGTAAACTACACTCGATCATCTTAGTTGCCGAAGGTGCAGCCAGTGGACTGGATATTGGTAATATAATTAAAGAAAAAATAGGTTTTGATACCAAGGTATCCATTCTCGGACACCTACAGCGGGGTGGTACACCTTCTTCCTTTGATCGGATACTGGCTGCCAGATTAGGTGCCAAAGCAGTAGAGTTACTGATGGCAGGGGAATCGAATAAAATGATAGGCATGAGGTCCGGGGAGATTTTAGCCACTGATTTAAATGAAATCATTGGCAAGCGTCGCCCCATTGATAAAGAGATGTATGATCTTGCCAAAATACTATCGATATAGAAATTACTTGCAAGGGATTCTGCATAAGGAGGGGTCTTTGATGAGACGTACTAAAATTGTATGTACCATCGGTCCTGCCAGTGAAAACATTGAGATTTTGAAAAAAATGATGCTGTCTGGAATGAATGTAGCAAGATTGAATTTTTCCCATGGTACCCATGAAGATCACGCGAATAGAATTGCTGCCATTCGTCGGGCGGCCCAAGAAGTAGGTCAAAACATTGCTCTTATGCTTGATACCAAAGGTCCTGAGATTCGCCTCAAGACATTTGCTAACCCACCGGTTGTCTTAAAGCAGGATCAACGTTTCACCTTAACGACTCGAGAAGTGTCCGGTGATAATACCATTGTATCCGTGACCTACCAGGATTTGCCCAAGGATGTTCAGCCAGGCAGTAGGGTTGCTGTGGCAGATGGGGTCATTGAAATGGTTGTGGAGCAGGTTGAAGGTACGGAAGTCCACTGCAGGGTAATCAATGGTGGTCAGCTTACCAACCAAAAGGGTGTCAATTTACCTGGCGTCATGGTAAACTTACCCTCTATTACCGAAAAGGATATCGCTGATATTATTTTTGGTTTGGAACAAAGGGTGGATTTTATTGCCGCTTCCTTCATTCGTAAACCCGCAGATGTTTTGGCCATACGTCAGATCATTGAGGAAAATGGTGCGGATGTTGATATCATAGCCAAGATTGAAAGCCGTGAGGGTGTTGAGAATCTGGCGGATATAATTAATGTGGCAGATGGAATTATGGTAGCCAGGGGAGACTTGGGTGTTGAAATTCCCGCAGAAGAAGTGCCTGTGCTGCAAAAAACAATGATCGAAATGTGCAATAAGGCAGGTAAGCCAGTCATAACCGCTACCCAAATGCTGGAATCCATGACCCAAAATCCGAGACCCACCAGGGCAGAGGCCAGTGATGTGGCGAATGCCATCTTTGATGGCAGCGATGCGATTATGCTTTCCGGTGAGACGGCTGCTGGCAAATATCCCGTGCAAACGGTGGAAACTATGGCCCGCATCGCCCAAAGGGCAGAGTTGGCAGTGAATTTTGATGATCTCCTTGAACTCAGGGGTGCAGCCCTGCAAAGGACAGTCACGGATGGAATCAGCCATGCGGTTTGCACCGTTGCCAAGGATCTGGGTGTAAGTGCCATCGTCACAGCCACGGCCAGTGGCCATACTGCTCGGATGATTGCCAAGTACCGTCCGAAGGTACCCGTTATCGCGGTAACACCTAGAACGAGTGTGTTAAGGAAACTGGCTCTGGTTTGGGGTGTGATTCCCTTGCTGATCCAAGATGTGCACGGTACCGATGAAATGATCAACACCTCCGTGGAGGCTGCGCTGGCCTCCGGGAATATTGCCGCAGGGGATCTCATCGTCATTACCGCTGGTGTGCCGGTGGGTGTTCACGGCACCACCAATATGATGAAGGTGCATACAGTGGGTACACTGTTAGCCCAGGGTACAGGTATTGGCCAAAGGGCAGTGACCGGCAGGGTGCGCATTTGTCGCACACCGCAGGAGGCGGAACAAAAGGTTCGTCCCGGAGATATTCTTGTTACCGTATCCACTGACCGCGAATTTGTACCAGCTATGCAAAGGGCCACGGCTATCATTACAGAGGAGGGTGGACTTACCTCTCATGCTGCCATCGTAGGTTTGGAATTTGGCATACCTGTGATTGTCGGTATGGATAATGCCACCAGCATTCTACCGGATGATGAAATTATTACGGTGGATAGCCAGCGGGGGCTGGTTTATGGCGGGATTGCCAGGGTTTTATAGTTTGCGAAATTTATTTTGATACCGATAAAGCATATCCCGGCAGCTATAGCAGGGTTATGCTTTATTTTAATTAGCCATCAGCCTAACTCCCCCTGTCACTATCGTGACATTGTCCTCTTAGGGGGGCAGCGAAGCTGACGGGGGAGTTTTCCGACAACATGTCTCAAACAGCTACTCAAAGAGCGAGTTGTTTTAAGGGGGATAAAGGCTAGTAGCTAACAGCTTAATCTAACTAATTGGAGAACTCACAATGAAAAACTACATTCACTTGTTACTCATCTCAGTCTCTTTTTTCTGGGGAACTTCCTTTGCCGCCGCTAAGATTGGCATGGCTGAACTTCATCCATTAAACCTTGTCATATTACGTTTTATCATTGCCTCTATAATTTTTGGACTTATTTTGCTCAGGCGTCGGGACCGAACACTGGAATTAAGGGATATACCGACTTTTCTTATTTTGGGATTTATTGGTATAACCTCGTATTTTTACATTCAGTTTACAGGATTACAATATACCACCACCATCCATTCGGCCTTAATCATTGCCACCGGCCCCATTATTGTTGGGATTATTAGTGTTGTGCTGCATATTGAAAAAATTAACAAGTCAATGGTTTGGGGAATCGCTATGGCCTTTAGCGGGGTAGCTCTGGTAATTTCCGGGGGAGATATAGCGGAGATTTTTCAGGCTAAAACCATTAAAGGGGATTTGATGCTTTTTTCCAACGCCATTGTTTGGGCTGGCTTTACCCTTTATGGAAAGAAAATTTTGATTAAATACAGCCCTTTGCTGGCAATGGCTTATATTCATATCTTTGGAACCTTACTTCTCTTGCCACTGGCAGTGGTTCCTAGTATATTTGCCCCTGTAACCCTGGCTAAGCAGATCGTCACCTTATCCTGGCCCACAGTAACAGCTGTCCTATACCTTGCAGTTTTTTGTTCTGTCTTTTCCTACTATGTATGGTATGAGGGTGTTGAGAAAATCGGTGCAGTTCGAACTGCTGTGTTCGGATACTTTAATCCGCTTTTTGCGTCGTTAACGGGTGTTTTATTACTGAATGAAAAGGTAACTGCAGTAACAATCTTTGGCGGTTGCCTGGTAATGCTAGGGGTATATCTAACCAGCGAATTGAAGCAAACCAAGCCCACCCAGAAAACAAATATTAAGGGACTAGAACAGCCATAATAAACTGGGGAGGCGAAAAAGTTGTCTGAACAAATCTTAGACATTTTAACGAGTCTAGGTTTACCCGGTTTATTTGTTGGCGTTTTTTTGGAAGCCCTGGGCCTTCCTTTTCCCGGCAGCGTCTTAGTTGCACTAACAGGTTTTTTATGCCGTCAGGGTGAATTTAATATTATTATTGCTTGGTTGGTGGCCTTGGCAGGTTATTTAATGGGTTCGATTGCTGCCTTTGTACTTGGTCGTTATGTTGGGGAGCCCTTCCTTACCAAATGGGGAAGATATCTGCAACTTACGCCGGAGAGATTTGCCAAGGCCCAGGAGCTATTAACTAAATCTGCTCCTGGTTTTATTATCGGGGGACGGTTTATTCCCACTGTTGGTAACTTAACACCTTACATCGCAGGCATTAGCGGTCTTTCGTTGATCAAGTTTCTTTTCTTTGACCTCATTCATGCCGTATTATGGCTCACTGCCTTTTTGGGTGGTGGAGCGCTGCTCGGTCAAAATTGGCCCAGGCTGATGGAGGCTCCGGGGATTAAATATTTATGGATACTGGCGGTGGTTTTGCTGGGAGTATATTTAATTCGGCATTATTTGCCTGGCTTACAGCGTAATAGAATTTGAGTTTAATCGGGAGGGAAGATAAATGATTCGTGTTGTGCAGGGAGATTTACAACAGCTAAGTAAATTATATCCTAAACCTGATCGGGTGCTGCAGGCAAACCAGAAAGAGAACATCCAACAGGAAATCAGGACAGTGATGGCTAGGGCACTGAAGGCTGCCACAGAACAAGGCTTAGAGACTCTTATGCTGCCAGTGGTAAATACCAGGGAGCAGGAGATTTCGGTGGCGGAAATGGCACCCCTGATGGTTTCCGAAGCCCGGCGGCACATGTCCTTACATACCGGTTTAAGGGAATTAACCTTCGCTTTGCCAGATGAGGCAGGGGTGCATTTTTTTGAGGAAGTTATCAATCGAAATAAGGTCGTATGTTTAGGTGACAGCATTACCTATGGTTATCCAGATGGACCGGGTTTTTCCTGGGTCACCAAAGTGATTGACAACGCAGGTTATCCTATGTTAAACCGTGGTATCAATGGAGAGACCACAGGACAGATGTTGGATCGACTGCAAAGGGATGTTATTTCTGAAAAACCGGCCTATTTAATCTTTGCCGGAGGGCATAACGATGGTTGGCAGAAGGTTTCCTTGCCAAGGGTTCAGCACAATATCCAGCAGGTGGTGGAGTCGGCACTGCGGCAGGGTATCTGCCCCATAATGGTTTTACCCTCCCCCTTAAACATTGAACAACTCTTGCAATGCTTCGATGGGACTCGCCAGGATGCAGAGGAATATCATGAAAACTTAGGCCAAATTCGCCAGTGGATTGATCAATATGCCAAGGAAAGGGAGTTCCTTACCTTAGATTTTCACACCCCGCTACTCCTTACGGGTACCGATCAGGGAGACCCCCGCTACCTGTTGGACGGCGGACATCCCACCCACGAGGGCTACCACCTCCTTGGCCAGGCAGCAATCCAGCAATTGGCCAACCGATTACATTTTTAAAGTGAGGCGGGGGGACAGGTTCTTTGTCCCGCCCTGCTAGCACAAGGGGACGGTTCTTTTGTGCTAGCCGAATGGTCAAGACCTTTTCATTAGTCCACTCCTAACACTTGCCGCAGGGCTAAAATGTGGCGGCATTTAAAAGAGCTGTCGCGACGGGACCGCCAGCGAAAGGTACAGCAATCACAGCTACCCACGGTGGTGGTCAATTCCCAACGGCAGTCAGCCTCTATTACAGAGCCACTGTTGGGGCCAGTTACATAGACCACGAGGTCTTCCACGGCGTAGGGCTCAAAAAGTTTAATCTCAACATGACCTTTATTCACGTCTAAATCCACCTTTCTTTATTCTGTTCTATAATATTGTATCATAGTAAATGACTTCCGTGCCGCAGGCAGTACCAGCAAAGAATGAAAACTTTATGTTATCCTGAGCGATAGTGAAGGTATTACGGCAATCCAATTGTTGGCTGTTTAACATTAATTGGAAGCAGTGGTTATGTCTTTTTATATTGCACATATCTACCTGCCCCTGTAAAATTATAAGGACAACCTCTGCAAATTTAAATAGGGCAGGGGTTTTTTCTATTACCCAACCCCTTCATTACCTACTAAAAAGGATTACCTGGGTCGTATTCTATAGTAGGGAAAAAAGGATATCAGAGGGGAGTAGTTGGGTCAGGAGGAGTGACCAATTTGACATTGGAACAATATACGGCACTGTACCTGAACCAGGCTAGAAATGGCGATGCGAATGTAAGGGAAAATATATTGGAGCAGGCCAAACCTTTTATTCAGGGTGTCTGTGTAAAATACTGCAATCGTTGTTTGGAATGGGGCAGGGATGAGGAATTAAGTGTTGGTCTCATGGCCTTTAACGAAGCCATTGATCGATTTGAAGAAGCAAAGAAAATACCCTTTCTAGGTTTTGCCAGGATCGTTATCAAGAGTCGCCTTTCGGACTATTTTCGCAAGGAGTCCCGGCATAGACATCAACCCCTGGAATATCAGATTGCCGATAATGCGCCTATGCACCATGAAACTGCCCAGGCTTGGGAAATATATTTGCACGAGGCAGAAATGCGAGAGCGTCAAGAGGAAGTTCTGGAATTTCAAAAGGAGCTTTCTCAATATGGTATAAGCGTCAGTGAACTGGTGGATGCCTCACCTAAACATAGGGATTCCAGAGAAAATCTTATTTCAGTTGCCAGTATTCTTGTGGAAAAGGATTTACTTATGGAACATCTGCTTCGTACCGGACGGCTGCCTGTAAAGGAACTAGCTTTGGTTTCGGGTCTTCATCGTAAAACAATTGAAAAGGGCCGGCGCTATATCATAGCGATGGCACTTTTATTGAACCATAGAGACAGATTTATCTATCTTTTTTCTTATTTGAAATTAACTGGTTGGTCAGAAAGAAAGGAGGGAAGCAATAATGACTAAGATCACGGGAATTTTAGTACAGAAAAAGGGACCCATTGGTGTACTGATGACCTCAGAGGGATATTTTGTAAGGGTGCTGCTTACCGGTAAGAATCATATCCTGGGTCAGGAAATTCTAGGTCTAAAATATCCCTCCTTAATTCAAGGAATGGCTGCGGCCTCTGTGCTGGTGGTGGTGCTCATTGGTATTTGGAGCAAATTTTTGATTAGTCCTGCTGCTGCCTATGTGGCGTTGGATATTAACCCCAGTGTGGAACTTGCTGTTAATAAATCGGGCACGGTTATTAAAGCCAGTGGACTCAATGAAGATGGCATGGCACTGTTAGAAAAGGTTACCCCTAAGAAAATGGAAATTTATCAAGCGGTGGAAATGCTGCTGAAAGAAGCAGTAAATTGCAATTATTTAAATGATAATAATAATATTGTTTTGGCAACTGTTATTCCTTCAACTAAGAACCAAACTGTGGTTGATCAAGATAAATTGGAATCGACCGTTCAAATATCCGTGGCCGAGATACCTGCTCCGATTAAAGTGGTTACCGAGAGTGCCACTAAACAAGATCACAGATTAGCTGAGGCAAAGGGACTTTCGGTGGGGCGCTATCTGATTTACCAAGGCAGCAGCCAGAAGGGCGGAAAAATCAATTTGGATGAATTAAAGACAAAGGGTTTGGGGGAATTAGAGAAGGAAAAGGGTATAGAAATTCAGCAATACCTGCCTCATCCTAAAGCCAAAGCGAAGGTAGGAATTAAAGTTATGCCAAGTTCAGGTTCACAGGAATTCCAATTCAAGGAGAAGATGAACCAAGAAAAATATCCCAACAAAAACCTACCCCCGGGACAGTTAATGAAACAGGAGTCCGGCAAATCCTCAGTCAATTGGAGGGTATTACCAAATCACCCTGTAAATAAAGAAATTCAATCAAGGGGTGATGATAGGGATGAAGGCAAACTAAAAGAAACAAGGGAAAATGATAACCAAAAGCGACGGGATGACCGTCGCCAAAGCCATATGGATAATAAAAAAAGCAAGGATAAGGAGCAAAGACCTGCCCAACCCAACGCTCAAAAGAAAGAACGAAAGGAGCAGGAGAAGGAGCAGAAAGAGAAAGAAAAGAAGATAAAAGACCAAAAGAAGAATGAGCAGAAAGAGATAAGAAGATAAAGACCTTGAAAAATAGGTGCTGAACCCTGCGTGGCGACTCCCCCGTTAGCTTCGCTGCCATCCCCTCTCCGAGGGGAATGGCACGCTTATGGCATTTTCAAAGTAGCAATAGTTAACGCAAAAAAACACCTCCACCAAGTAACTGGCGGAGGTGTTTTTACAGCCATTTCTTTTGGCGAAAAAGAATGACCATCCAAAGTGATACGAGTATAAGACCCAGTGTTATGCTTACCGTAGCCCAGATGGAGTTTTGATCCGGTAAAGGAACGTTCATACCAAAAAACCCAGTTACAAAGGTCAATGGCATGAAAATAGTAGATATTACCGTAAGAACTCGCATGGTTTCGTTCGTCCGAGCACTGATGATGGAGGAATAGGTGGCTAAGGCACCATCTGTTAGATCCTTATAGCCATCAATGGTATCAGAAATTCGTTCTAAATGATCCTTTAAATCCAGATAGTAGGGTTGATTATCTTCGCTGACGGTAAAGGAACTGCTGCTGATACTATAAAAGATTCGCCGCTGGGGCGTAATGGCTCGTCGCATGGTTAAGATTGTTCTTTTCAAGGCAAGAAACTCATCGGTGGTTTCCCGACTGGGTCTTTCGTATATTTCATCTTCCAAGTCTTCGATACGATCACCAATTCGATCCAGTACAGGGAAGTACTCGTCCACTAAGCCATCGATGATTGAATAGAGGAAAAAATCCCTTCCTTTATTAGAAAGCTTGCAGTCTCCGAGGCATATCTTGGCCATACGCCCCAGGCTAGGCAAAGTGTTTTTGTGAACGGTAACCACATAATTTTCACCTAAAAAAATGTTTAGCTGAACCAGCATAATTTCTTCGTCCCGTTCTTCGTTGTAGCGAATGGCGTGCATCATGAGGAAATAGAAATCATCATATTTATCAAGCTTAGCCCGGGGACTGTAATGCATACAGTCCTCAATGGTCAGTTCATGGAAATCGAAAGCGTTGGCAACGTATTTAATCTCTTCTTCGGAGAAATTATAGAGGTCCACCCAGAGAAAGTTTTTCTTGTTAGTCAAAAAAGGGTGCAGGTTATCCAAACTAATATCATGACGCATTTTATCGGTGCTTTGGTCATACATGTAGGTTTTAATCATAGTACCACCCCCAATAGAAGATGCTCTTACCCAGAAAAGCCTCTTATGGTAAGAATGAAACAGCAATTTAAAGTTTTAACCCTGGGATACGGGTCATCCATCCTTACCACCTCCTATTGGAAAATAAAAAAACCTTCACAAAAACAGAAGGTAAATAGCACCCAAAGGGCACCAAAGCCTTCCCCACTCGTACAAGTTTTAGCACGTACATAGCTAGGGCAATGAATTGTCCCAGCCACATTAGGTAAAACCTTAAGCCGGTAGTACCTGTTAACCCGTTAGAGTCTCTCGACATTTCCGGGTAGTGGCATCTGTCTATGTAGAAGCCTCACCTAACGAAGAAAAATATGCTATTAAATTAAATATAGGACATGGATTTAAATGTGTCAACCTTTTAACAAAAGTTTGAGCCATTTTGACCTATATTGCGTAAAAAATATTTAAAATATTTGATTATCTGCGTTTTTCTCTATTTACCTTGGGTCTTCATGGCCCTATGCTGCATTAAAATGTTTTCAATTAATGAAGGGCTTAGTTTGAGCCACTGGCCAATTGATACGATCAGGGAATCAGCCTGACGGGGAATAAACTCCGGAGAGGTTGCCACAGTGGTAATCTCCACTGTTTCTTCAAACACAGGTAAATCCTCCGCTTTTAATAAATGATAGTGTATGGTTTTTGGTTTGTTTCCGGGCAGGAGACAATTTAATTCTATATTCAGTACGTTATCCTTAAGGTAAAAATTGTTTAATTGTTCCGTGGTAAAGATATCATATACTAAATTTTCCTTTGTTAAATCCACCGCATTATCTGGAAAAACCCAAAAAATTTCAGAGACTAACCCTTCTCGGATGGAGTGCCACAAAAAGTTCTGACAGCCCAGCATTTTTAAGTTGGATAAATCACGAAGACGATGGCCGTATAAATCACTGTGGGCATCAATATGAATAACGGTATTGTTTAATTTACCATTTAACCACCACCTAAGGTGACTTTGCATGTGATTAGAAAATATAAAACGTTTTTCACTCCAAAAAATATTTTTTTGCTTTATAATAGATAGTAGTTGGCTAGGATCAGCAAGGGCATATATGTCATCACAGCTGGGTCGGTGATTTGTCACAGCTTCCTTTATGATGGGATAAACAAAGTAATCAAGATCAAGGTCCAAATAAAGTGCCATCAGGGTACCTCCTAAATTATGCAGTAATTAATTATAACACGCTTTTTAACCAAGCATGGTTTATGTCAGTAACTTACACAGTTGTTACGAAACGGAACATAAAAGAAGAACACAAAAGTATTGTTGCAATAAACGCAAATAAAATATTTCTGGGTGCACTCATCCTTGCTAGTTTATGGGTGTTTTTTTACGCTGGCATTATTTTTGCATTGATATTTTTGTATGGAATTATAATATAATATAACTAGTAACAATCCGAAGTACTTGTTTTGTGAGACTATTTGCATAATGAAAAAATACCATATGCACGATTTTTCGGGGGTGATTATCATTGCCTTAATTACGACTGATCATGAAAAATGCAGAAAATGTTATGCCTGCGTCAGGGCATGTCCTGTCAAGACAATTTCCATTAATAAAGGTCTACCAGAAATTGTTGAGGAAGGTTGTCTTGGGTGTGGTCAGTGTGTTTTGGCCTGTTCCATCGGAGCCAAACAGGTACAGGATGATACACCTCTTATTCAACAATGGATAGCAGATGGTCAGCCTGTGGCAGCAATCGTTGCCCCTTCCTATGCAGCGTCCTTTGATGTAGCAGGGGGTAAATTGGTGGCTTCCCTTAAATCACTTGGTTTTTCAAGTATTCAGGAAGTGGCCTATGGGGCAGGTGTATGTGCTAAGGAACAAGAAGAGCTCTTGAGAAAGACAGATAAAACCTTAATATCAACACCTTGTGCAGCAGTGGTGCAATTGATTGAGAAACATTTTCCTAACCTGGTAAAGTACCTTTCTCCTGTGGATTCTCCTATGTTAATACAGGCAAAAATTATTAAATCGGTTTATCCTAATTATAAGGTTGCTTTTATTGGGCCTTGCCTATCAAAAAAATATGAATCCACGGACGTTAATACAGGTGGGTATGTAGATGCGGTAATTACCTTTAAAGAACTGGACCAATGGTATCAACAGGCTGGTATCGACTGGCAGCAACTAACAGATGAACCCTGGGAAAACCCAAAGCCTGAAATTGCAAGGACCTTTCCTATCAGCGGAGGGCTTTTAAAAACATCCGGTATCCAAGAGGACGTTTCCCGTATGGAAATTGTGGTGACAGAGGGGGCACGTCGTTGTATTGAGGTATTAAAGGCCATTGACAAAGGAGATTTTAGTCCTAAATTTGTCGATATGCTGGTATGTGAAGGGTGTGTAATGGGGCCTGGGATGGTCAGTGAAAAACCCTATGTGGTAAGGGCCCAACAGATTTGCAATACGGTTCACCAAAACAATAATTTAGACAATAAAGAAATTTTGCGGCCAGGGAGAAACTGAATTTTAGCAGGACTTTTCAAGCAAAACCAATTATGAAGAAGGATTTTACCTCCGATCAGGTTTGGCAAACCCTCAAAGAAACTGGCAAAATAAGTCCTCGGGATCTGATTAACTGTGGTGCCTGTGGTTATGATACCTGCTGGGAAAAGGCGGTTGCCTGTTTGCAAGGTATGGCGGAAAAGGAAATGTGTCTACCCTTTCTGTTAAGTCAGGTTCCGGCCCTAACCTCTAGTCTTATGGAAATGAGCAGTAAGTTAATGCTTTCGATGGAATCAATTAATTTTTCAACCTTAACCCTTAAGGGAACCACCTCTAAAATGAATGTTCGCAATCAATACTTGGAGGCCTTAATAAACGAAACCAATACCAATGCCAAGGATGCAACGGAATTGGCCAAAAAGGTCTTAAATATTGTATCTCGATACCAGTGTTCATCCTGTCAGGATTCTGGGGAGGCAGTTGCCATCAGTTCCGATTTAGAGGTAATTAAAAAAATTGCTGCAGAAACAAAGCTGCAATCCGAACAGGCCACCATTGCACTTGCGGATATTACCAATGTCCTGACCAGCCTAAGGGAAGATAGTGTGACGATCTTAGAACAGGAAAGGGCAATAAAAATTGTCACAAGCTCTTTAGAACAAATCGTAGCAACCTATGATCAACTGCTTAATATTGGATCGGCCATGGCCAACATTGGTAGAAACTACGAATAGATTATAAAACAGCCTTTTTTCTGAAGGGCTGTTTTTATTTGGTTTCGACAGTAACTATCCTTTTTCTTCGCAGGAGAATAGCAATATTAGTATAATTTTTATTTTTAATTAATTATAATTGTATTTGTTAGGGGCAATTTTTGATCTTGTGATGAGATGGGGTGTACCTATTGAAAAATAAATTTTTTCCAGGCATAATACTGTGTTCTCTTATTTTTAGCCTTTTTAATTTTCCAGTTTATTGCTATGGGGAACCAAGTATAGAAGATTTACAGGGATTCTACAAGATTAACAAGGAGTTAGTATGGGGCTTTTTGTTTTGCTGTATGATTGCTATTTTCTCCACGGTGTTTTTATGCTATAAACACACTCAACTACTGAAGGCACAGAACTCCCTTAAACTATCGGAGCAACGGTTTTCTAAAATGTTTCATGATAGTCCGAATATACAAGCCATCGTTAGACTCAATGATTATGTTATCGTGGATGTAAATAAAAATGTAGAACGGTTTTTTGGTCTTCCTAGAGAAAGAATCCTTGGACGTTCTATGTTAGATCTTAATATTTTTGTGGATGAAGAACAACGCAACGAATTTTTAACGGAGTTGTCCAAGGAAGGAAAAAATTATAATAAGGAAATTACAGTTTGTACCAGGGAGGGGACCCAGAGGATTCTTCAGGGTTCGGGTGTTGTTGTAAATATGGCCGGGGAACAATGTATGTTGTTATCCCATAGGGATATCACAGAATCAATAGAGATGGAAAGAGAGATCAAGAAACTGGAACGCTTCAATCTAATTGGTCAGGTGGCAGCGGGGATCGGACATGAAATCCGTAATCCCTTAACTACGGTTAGAGGGTTTTTACAGTTGTTTCAAGCAAAGCAGGAAAGTTGTCAGAATTTTAAGGATCAATTTAGATTGATGATAGAAGAGTTGGATCGGGCAAATGCTATTATCACTGAGTTTCTTACCTTGGCTAGAAATAAACCGGAAAGGGTGGAAACGAAAAACCTTAATGATGTCATTACAAAAATTTTGCCATTAATGCAAGCCCAGGCCACTAAAGAAGAAAAACATGTCTATGCCGTACTGGATAAGGTGCCGGACCTGCCACTGGATGAAAATGAAATAAGACAAGTGATATATAATTTAGTTCGTAATGGCCTAGAAGCGATGCACGAGGGTGGGAATATTACTATCCGCACCTACACCAGGCAACCCCATGTAATATTATCTATTCGGGATGAAGGGGAAGGGATCAAGGATGAAATCATGAAAAAACTTGGAACACCCTTTTATACCACAAAGGATGGCGGCACCGGACTAGGTCTGGCGATCTGTTATAGTATTGCCGAAAGGCACCGTGCTTCAATTGATGTAAAAACAGGACCCTTTGGTACCGACTTTATCATCAAGTTTCCCTATGATAAAATATTTAGTGCAGAAGTAAGCTGATTGAATGCACGTTACAATATTAGAAGGGAGTGTCGCTTGACACTCCCTTCTAATATTGTTTAAAGCTTATTTGTTGGCATCAGCAAAGAATAAAGGTTCACCATATTGATCTACACCAAACTTAGCAATAATATCTTGGGTTTCCTTAGCTACCATAAAGTCTACAAAGGCCTTGCCGCCTTCGGCATTTACCTTATCAAATTTCTCTGGGTTTACATTCATTACGTGGTAGATATTTAATAAGGATTTGTCACCTTGTAATAGGATCGTTAATTTTAGATTATCCTTTTGGGCTAAATAGGTTGCCCGGTCAGTAAGGGTATAGCCTTGTTTTTCAGAGGCAATATTTAGTGTTGCGCCCATACCAGTACCGGATTCTTGATACCAATTTTGACCTTTAGGTTCTATCTGGGCTTCCTTCCAAAGATCCAGTTCCTTTTTGTGGGTACCGGAATCATCGCCCCGGGATACAAAGATAGCACCATTATCAGCAATCATTTTTACGGCTTCAGCAGTAGTATTTGCGTTTTTAATGCCCGCAGGGTCATTTTCGGGTCCCACAATAACAAAGTCGTTGTGCATAACCAGACTGTAGTTGATGGCAACACCACTATCCACCAGGGGTTGCTCGGATTTGGGAGCGTGGGTCAGCAATACATCGGCTTCACCCTTTTCACCCATTTGTAGGGCGGCACCAGTACCCACAGCAATAATTTTTAGGTTGTGGCCGGTTTGTTTTTCAAATTCGGGCTTTAATACATCCAGCAAGCCACTGTCCTGGGTGCTGGTGGTTGTGGCCAGAATAACATCTTTTACTGCCGGTGCTGGGGCTTCCTGTTTGGCGTCTTCCTGAGGGGCTTTTTGTTGAGTACAGCCAACAAATACCAGCATGACCATTGACAGCAACAAAGCAATAAATGTTGTCGAACGTTTCTTCATAATAAAACCTCCAGTTAAAGTAATAATATAAAATTAATTAGGATAGGGACTATTTATATGCTGTTTCACCTCCCAGTAAACATAAAAAAACCGCGCACTGGTATGGAAAACAGTACATGGTTTACCCGTCCTGAATGATTAAATTCCTCCTTTCCACACCGGGAGGCCTGCCCGTTTCCCGGCAAACCCTAACGGCCTAAGAACCGTGAATACTTTAGGTTGGTAGGCTCGGAGCATTATTTAGTTGTTTATGCATTATAATATAATTCTCCGGAAACATAAATATTCCTCTTTAGGGAAAATATTTCATGGTGAATAATGGTATCTCATACTATTGACAGGGGATAGGGATATTCGTATGATAATAGTCAGACCTTTTATCGCGAATAGCATCATTTAAGATAGAAGGAATGGTCAAGTTCGTTTTATGGACGGAGATAAATGGAAGGTATATTGGATTTTTTTTCAAATTACGGTAGTTTAGGTCTTGGTATTCTATCCTTTATAGAATCCTTCTTTTTCCCCATACCACCGGATGTTTTGTTGATTCCGATGGCCCTTGCCAATCCGGAGCAAGCACTCTGGTTTGCTGCTATCGTATCAGTGGCTTCGGTTCTTGGTGGTATGCTTGGTTATTTAATTGGCGTATTTGCAGGTAGACCTTTATTGAAAAGATGGGTTTCACCAGAGAGTATGCTGAAGATACAAGATCTTTTTCAGCGCTACGGTGGTTGGGCCGTAGCCATAGCAGGCTTTTCACCCATTCCCTATAAAATATTTACCATTTCGGCCGGAGTTTTCCGTATTAACAAAATTACCTTTATCTTAGCCTCAATCATCAGTAGAAGTGCAAGGTTTTTTCTAGAAGCACTGTTGATTATAGCAATAGGAGAAAAGGCTATAGCCTTGCTGGAAAACTATTTTGGTTTGATTACGGTTAGTATTTGCTTTGTGCTTGTGCTTGTCGTCTGGTTATTTAAAAGAATAAGTAGATGAGATACTTACACCAATCAATCTCTGCATGATAATTGCAGAGATTTTTATATTATTTAGAGCGTTTTTTAATATTATCGGGTGGTTTTATTTGTAAAGTCATGAACTTTTTGGTATGATTAATGGTATTTGGCCCCAAAGGCTAAGTCTTGCATATTAAAGTTCCTCTTTGATCATTTTATATAAAAATAGTTTTTAAAGAAAAGGAGTGTCATTATTGTCTAGTTTTTATGATTTTAATTTAAGCAAACCTGTTAGTGAATCACTAAGGATTATGGGGTTTGAGGAAGCTACCCCCATTCAGGAAAAAGCCATTCCCTTTGCTTTACAGGGTAAGGATCTTATTGGACAGGCCCACACTGGTACAGGAAAGACCGCAGCCTTTGGCATACCAATGATTGAAAGAGTAGCACAGGAGTTTGAAAAAATTCAGGGGCTTGTCATTACTCCTACCCGGGAGTTGGCTGTTCAGGTGGCAGAGGAATTAAATCGAATAGGCCAGGTCAAGGGAATACGAACACTACCCATCTATGGCGGTCAGGATATTAACCGCCAGATTAGAGCACTTAAGAAAAAACCTCAAATCATTGTTGGAACACCTGGTCGCCTCATGGATCACATGCAGAGGAAAACGATTCGTTTGCAAGAAATTGAGATCGTGGTTTTAGATGAAGCAGATGAAATGCTGAACATGGGATTCATTGAAGATATTGAAGAAATAATGCAGCATATTCCCGCGGAACGCCAAAGTTTGCTTTTCTCTGCCACCATGTCAAAATCGATTCAAAACCTGGCCCAGCGTTTTTTAAAGAATCCTGAGTTAATTACCATCAAGGCTAAGGAAGTTACAGTTCCTAGTATTGATCAAAGTTATATTGAGGTACAGGAAAGGCAAAAATTTGAACTGTTCTGTACACTATTGGATATACAATCTCCCGAATTGGCCATTGTCTTTGGACGAACCAAGCGCCGGGTGGATGAACTTTATGAAGCCTTAAATAAGCGAGGTTATGCGGCGGAAGGTATCCATGGTGATCTTACACAGTCTAAGCGTGAGAGTGTACTGCGTCAATTTAAGGGCGGGGTTATAGACATTCTGGTGGCGACAGATGTTGCTGCCAGGGGCTTAGATATCAGCGGCGTAACCCATGTATATAACTTTGATCTTCCTCAAGACCCGGAAAGCTACGTTCACCGCATAGGGCGTACGGGTCGTGCCGGTAAAAGTGGCGAAGCCATAAGTTTTGTAACGCCCAGGGAAATAAATCTTTTAAAATTTATTGAGAATATAACCAAACACAAAATCAGCCGTAGGCCAATTCCTTCTATTAAAGAAGCCATCGAGGGGCAGCAAAGGATGGCTGTGGAAAAATTAATGCAAATTGCCGAAGAGGGCGGCTTTGAATCTTACCGAATGCTGGCCGAGGATTTGTTGACCGAACAAGATTCAGTGACCCTTGTGGCTGCCGCTCTGAAAATGATCACGAAGGAACCGGATCGAACTCCTGTGGAATTAACAGAGGAAAGGCCTATAAGATCGAAGAATGTAAAACCATTTAATCCCCGGGCAAAGAACTTTCATAAAGACACCCGGGCCAAAACGGATAATAAAAAAAGATTGGATAACCATGGCAATAGAAGGACTAGGAAAAGGTCAACCGTCTAAATTAACATCCCCTCCTTAATCTACAACTACCATTGGGGAATTTTATAAAGTATAATTGTAAAAAGTTGGACTAAGCGGCAATTAATATAGAAGGAATATAAGGGGGGTGTCATTTTGGCAAAGGATATAGAATTACAAGTAATTCCCCTAGGGGGACTAGGGGAAATTGGGAAGAACATGACAGCGATTAAATATGGTGACCATATCTTACTTATTGACTGTGGCATGGCCTTTCCGGAAGAGGAAATGATGGGCATAGACCTCGTACTGCCTGACTATACCTATCTGGTCGAAAATCAAGATAAGGTACAGGCGGTATTGCTTACCCATGGTCACGAAGATCACATTGGGGGGTTACCCTATTTTCTTAAACAAATAAAAGTGCCAGTCTATGGTTCTCCACTGGCTTTAGGCTTGGTAGAGCGCAAGTTAAAGGAACACCATCTGGAAAGGGATGCTGATCTACGGTCGGTGAGGCCTCGGGATGTGGTGGAGATTGGACCCTTTAGGGTTGAGTTTATTCGGGTCACCCACAGTATTCCTGATGCAATGGCGATTGCCATCCACACCCCCCTGGGGGTAGTGGTGCATACTGGGGATTTTAAGATCGACCATACCCCGGTGGATGATGATGTGATTGACTTGCACAAATTTGCTTCTCTGGGGGAAAAGGGTGTATTGGTACTGATGTCAGATAGTACCAATGTGGAACGAGAGGGTTATACCTTGTCAGAGCGTTTGGTTGGAAAATCCTTTGATGAGTACTTCTTGGCAGCAGAAGAGAGAATTATTATTGCTACCTTTGCTTCCAACATTCATCGATTGCAGCAGGCCATTTTATCAGCTCACAAATATGGGCGTCGGGTAGCTGTGGCCGGGCGCAGTATGGTAAATGTGTTGTCAGTGGCCGGTGAATTGGGTTATTTAAACATTCCTGAAGGAATGTTGATCGAGTTGGATCAGGTGGACAGTCTGCCAAAAAACCAGGTGGTTATCCTTACCACTGGCAGCCAGGGTGAACCAATGTCTGCCTTAAGCCGGATGGCCTTTGGTGATCATCGTCAGGTGGAAGTACTCCCAGGGGATACGGTGATTATTTCCGCAACGCCTATCCCTGGCAATGAAAAGTTAGTATCCCGGATCATCGATCATCTCTTTAAACTAAAGGCTAAGGTGATTTATGAAGGCAGCTCGGATATCCATGTATCCGGTCACCCCAGCCAAGAGGAATTAAAGCTGATGATAAACCTCCTGCGACCCAAGTATTTCATTCCGGTGCATGGAGAATATCGGATGTTAAAGAAACATGCTGAACTGGCTCAATTGCTGGGAATCCCCGAGGAAAATATTTTTGTAGGGGAAATTGGTCAGGTCTTTTCCTTTACCAGGAAGCATGGTCGATTAACGGGACGTGTTCCGGCGGGCAGGGTGCTGGTGGATGGTTTGGGAGTCGGTGACGTGGGTAATATCGTACTAAGAGATCGCCGGGATATGGCTAAGGAGGGTATACTCATTGTCGTGTTGACGATGGATAAGCATACCCACCAAGTATTGACCGGGCCGGATATCGTTTCCCGGGGCTTTGTTTATGTTAGAGAGGCGGAGGTCTTAATGGAAGAGGCTCGCTTAAAAGTGGTTGCTTCCTTAGAAAAATGCATCGCCAAGGGAAACTGCGGTTGGTCTTACATTAAACAAGAGATCAAATCTAATTTAGGCAAGTTTCTATACGAAAAAACCAGGCGTCGGCCGATGATTCTTCCCATTATTATGGAAGTGGATAAATCAAATGACTGTATAAGCAAATAAATTAGCCGCTGTTGCCGATTTCGGCCTTGAAACCACCTTTTAGCGGAGGTGGTTTTTTGTGTTATCTTTCGTAAAGTTAACTATTTATAAATCCCACCAGGAATTATAATAGGATTAATCCATCATAATGGAAGCGGGGGACAAAGCAATGAACTATCTTTATGTGGGAATGGGAGGTATCCTTGGGGCGTTGGCTAGGTTTTGTTTAGGAACTGCCATCCAGCGCATAACAGTAACAGCTTTTCCCTATGGGACCTTAACGGTTAATCTACTGGGGAGTTTTCTGCTTGGTTTTATCACCTATGGTAGTTTACTTAAGTGGCAACTGCCTCGTCCGTATGTTTTGGCCATAAATACAGGTATCATTGGTTCTTTTACCACCTTCTCAACCTTTTCCGTTGATACCATTAGCCTGCTGGAAAAGGCTCACTATACGGCGGCATGGAGCTATGTCCTGGTCAGTATCACTGGCGGGTTGGCTTTGGCCTGGCTAGGCATCGGCTTAGCCCACCGCTTGTTTATCAACGTAAAAATTAGGGGTGATAACCAATGAAATTGCCTTTGCTGGTAGCTGCCGGAGGATTCCTGGGGGCCATCTGCCGCTTTGGCCTTAACAATTTTATCCAGGCTAGACATCATAAATCCTTTCCCTTTGGTACCTTTATAATCAATGTCACTGGTTCTTTTCTTTTAGGGCTACTTTTTGCCTGCCGTCATTTGTCATCGGAAGTTTTATTCTTTTTGGGAACTGGTTTTTTAGGGGCATATACTACCTTTTCCACCTATGAATTGGAGGCGGTGGAGTTAATTCGCCGGGGGAGGACAATTATCTCGCTGATTTATTTAGTTATCAGTGTCGTTATCGGTATTATTTTTGCTTATATTGGTTATTCACTGGGTAATTATTTCTATTAAATGTTACAATACCGTTAAAATATTCTGAAATATTCGTGCAATTTGTCCCTACAATTAGTTTATTTGATATAATTAGGAAAAATTTAGGAGGGATTTTATGAAGACAAAAAAAATAAATCCTGACCTAATCGATTCGCTACTTATCATTATTGGTTTCTCACGCTTAATTCGGAAAAAAGTAATTTCTGAATTTAGTAAGGATTTGACAGCAGATATAACAATGGAGATAGAAAAACATGCCTATACGGTTCTTAGATCGCTAGAAACCGAAGAGTACAAGAAGTCAAACTTGATGTAGGGGTATTGGTTTCCTTGTTGCCAAGGGGAAGTTCAACAGTAGAATGAAAGGAATGTTCTAAGGAGAATTGGGCAAAATAATTACGCCCTAGCGGCAAAAAATATACTTTCCGTTAGAGACCCGGTAACCTATGTGCCGGGTCTTTGGCTTTTCCAAACCTTGTTAAACAAAAAACCTCGCATTTTGCGAGGTTTTAAGGTTGTTGCATATATTGGTGCCGAAGGCGGGAGTCGAACCCGCACGGTTGTTACACCGCTGGATTTTGAGTCCAGTGCGTCTGCCAGTTCCGCCACTTCGGCATAAAATTGACTGCTTTCTAATTATACGAGAACGAATCGAAACTTTCAAGTGCAAATTTATTTTTTTTAATATTATGGTGTTAATATTATATTTCTTTGTTACAAAAGGCGCACGAAGGCAGTCATATTTAGGAGTAAAGTGTTTTCTTTTTTAAAACCTGTTTAAGTAAAAGATATTATGTTCCAAGGTTGGTTTTTTTTAGCTAAAGGATTACACTGTTTAACGTAGAAGATAATTGCATATAAGCTTTTAAACCAAGTTGGTTAGTTAACTGGAAACTTTTTGTATGTTCATAAATATTCTGGAAGAGACCGACAAACCTTTCAAAAGGAGGGGGACCCTTGCCCCTGGAAGATCAATTACTTGTGGAGCGCAGCAAAAAAGGTGATAGAGAGGCCTTTGAACACCTTGTTCGTTTATATGAAAATAAGGTTTATACAATTGCTTACAGATTGATGGGGAACTATGCGGATGCCTCAGACTTGGCGCAAGATGCCTTTATTAAAATATATCAGGCACTGCCGAATTTTAGAGGCGATTCTAGTTTCAGTACCTGGATCTATCACATTACCGTAAATGTCTGTCGTGATGAATTGCGCAAAAGACAACGAAGGCCAACGGTTTCATTGGATGATAACTCGAGTGAAAACAACAATAATACATATGAGATTCGCAGTAATGACCCAGGCCCTGAAGAAATGCTGGATCGTAGTGAGACACAGGCAATGATTCAAAGCTGCTTAGATACCCTATCCGATGATTACCGTGAAATAATCGTTATGCGTGAAATTCAAGAGTTAGCCTACGAAGAAATAGCGGAAATACTTGGTTGTTCCCTTGGAACGGTCAAATCGCGCTTAAGCCGTGCCCGACAGGCATTAAAGGAAAAAATCAGTAAGAAAATGGAACTAATATCCCAACCTAAACGTCTAGCTAAGTAAAGGAGGGATGTTCCGTGCAATGTAAGGATATCTCGAGTATGCTGTCTCCTTACTTGGATGGTGTGCTTAATTCGGATGAGTGTGCTGAAGTCCGGGTTCATTTGGCTTGCTGTCCCAAATGTAAGGCAGAGTTAGAAGAACTCCAGGCTGTCATGCTTTTACTGCAGGAACTTCCCGAAATGACTCCACCAGTTGATTTTCGGGAAAAACTGCTGGCGAAAATCGATGATATAGAGGTTACAAAACAAAAAGAACAACAAAAGAGCTGGCTAACTCGGGTTACAGCTATCACCAGGAGTACCTGGTATCGTTCTGTTGCAGTAGCAGCGGTAATGATGATGACACTGGGAATTACTTCCTTATGGCAACAGGAGGATAATTCGCTTTTGCCTGTTCCAACCAAGGAAAAACAAATAATAAACACAGCCCAACAGCCTAACGTACCGAATCCAAACCCAACGAGTCCAAACCAAGCCCAGACGAATAACCCTGAAGTGGTAAAAAATCAAGAACCGAATACAAGTACGGCTTCCCCACTTAACGAAAATACAAACGAACCGGGGAAAGAAGCTCCTGCTGCCAGTAATCAGACTACCATAGCTACGCCTGCTAAGCCGATAACCAAGGATAAACAGGTGGAGAGCTTTATTCCCAAGCCCAGTGAAGGCTTGGTTGCAAGCAGTACTACTTTGAAATTAGATGTTGACCAAGTGGCAGATGTCTTAAAAGATATCAACCGGATTGCCCAAAATAATGGAGCAGTGATCAATACTCCTTACTCCGGAACCAATGAAAGCGGTACCTTGGAAATTAGGGTGACAAAAAGTTCCTATGGTACGATTATTCATTCTTTACAAGGGCTAGGCGCCGTTGTAAGTTTTTTACCTGTGGAAAAGGATTTAAGTATTCAACATAAAGGAGCTGCCGAAAGATTAGCAGGTTTAAAACAACAACAAACTGAATTGGAACAGCAATATTCTGAAGAACCGGCGAATCTGCTGGCACAACAACTGGAGCAGGTTAATCATGACATGGCTGAACAAGTTAAAGTGATTAAACAAATAGAAGAACGCAGTAACTATAGTTTGATTACAGTTACCATTATGTAAGTTTTATACAAAATTAGGAGTCATTAGCAGTGGAAAGTGGATAACGGGGAGTGTCTGCCCTCTTAATAGTAGTTTGGCGACACTCCCCTTTAATCTTTAATGAATTGGAAATAATAACAAATATTTCTTGTAAAAGTACATTGAAATAGATTACAATATTTTTGTGATGAATACATCCTAATATGGACAAATAACTAGGAAGGGGATCAAAGGAATGAAAGAGCAAGTGAAAGTGGCATTAGAACAAGTACGTCCTTTTCTGCAAAGAGATGGTGGCGACGTTGAGTTTGTAGATTGCGACGAAAATGGTGTTGTAAAAGTTAAGTTAAAAGGTGCCTGCGGAAATTGTCCTGGGGCTTTATATACTCTGAAAAACGGTATTGAACGTGTTTTAAAACAACAAGTTCCCGGTGTAACTGAAGTAGTAAGAGTTGACTAGTTAACGACGCTAAGGCTTGGTTACTCCAGATCTTAGCGTTTTTATTATGTTCCGTCATCCTTTGCTACAGCCCAGGATGACAAGCATACCTTATAAATTAAATCATAAAGAACAGACAATATGGGGATATTTAAAATACGTCTTGCAAATAAGGGGGTGAAACAGATATGCGTGAAAAGGTTCAAGAGGCCCTTGAAAAAGTACGTCCTTTTCTGCAAAGAGACGGCGGTGATGTTGAGCTGGTAGATGTTAATGAAGCTACTGGCGTTGTAAGTGTAAAGCTAAAAGGTGCCTGTGGTGGTTGACCCGGCGCAACCTATACCCTGAAAAATGGGATTGAGCGGTCGCTCAAGCAAGTGGTTCCCGAAGTAACAGAAGTTATATCTGTATAAAACAATAATCCCCTTGCCAGATTAGGCAGGGGGATTTTGTTTTAAAGCATATTTAATAAAAGTTTCTACCATTGGGCTTTTATTTTTGCGTCGGGGATAGGCCAGGAAAAGATCGCGCTGCATAGGTAAATCTTTAATTTTAATCGCTTTGATCTTATTGAGGGCCAGTTCCTTAAGGATGGCCCAACGTGACACCACGGAAATACCTGCACCAGCTTCAACTGCTGTTACAATGGCACCCGTGCTGCCGAGCTCCAGGGCAATATCTAATTTATCAGCAGAGAGGCCACCCTTGGCTAAAAAAGACTCCACCACGGATCGGGTGCCAGAACCTAGTTCCCGCCACACCAGCGGTTCTTTGGCCAGTCGATCAATAGACACTTCCACCGATTCAGCCAAGGGGTGATCGATAGGAACGATAACCATCAGTTCATCGGAAAAGAATTTAACCCCTTCAATTCGTTTGTTATTGGGTAACATTCCCACAGCGGCCAAATGGGCAGACTCTTCCAATAATTTGCGGATAGCATCTTTGGAATCGCCAATTTGCAACACCGTTTGCACAAGGGGATATTCCTTTTTAAAAGTACCTATGATGGGGGGCAAAATGTAGTGTCCGGGTATCGTGCTGGCACAGATAATCATACGGCCACGAATTTCCCCGGACATCTGGCGAATTTCTATCTCAGCCTTGTTCATCAGTTCTAACATTTCCCTGGCATGCCGGTAAAAAACTTCACCGGCTGGAGTGAGGCTGACACCCCTTCCTTTTCTCTCAACTAAGGTAGTATCAAAATGCGATTCTAATACACTGAGTTGTTTGCTGATGGCTGGTTGGGTTATATGAATTTCCTGAGCAGCCAGAGACAGGTTCTTTTTTTCAGCTACAACAATAAAGGTTTGTAGGATTGAGTAGTTCATCTTTAATCACCCAGAACATTATACCATGTAAATCAATGATTATATTTAGTATTAACTTTTTTCATATTTATTTATTTCATTTTTATAATCCTGTTAATCACTGCAGCAAATTCACCCCAGGTTACTGGTTTATCCGCTGGGTGATGATTGGCTAAAATACCTGCATCAATTAACTGCTGTACTTCCCCCTGAGGGTCCCAGATGGTAGGGGGCTGGGGGGGCTTGGTTGGTGTCACCTGTACTAAATTAAGCCCTTTTACCAGTCCAAGGGTTATGGCGTCAGATAGGTCATTCATGAAATCAATGTTTTTTAATAGTGCTGTATCCTTGATAGAGTCGATAAAAAGATTTTCGATTAAAGCTGCCGGCATAATTGTTTCCCGAATCACAGCAAAATTAGCCTTTTTCTTGCCTCGGTCCACAACATTATGATTTTGTAAGAAGCTTACCAAGGTGTCGTGTATCTCTGAACGGATGTTAATGGTGGCAGAACTTACTCCGCCATTATAAATAAAACTTTCAAAGCCAGTGCCACCCCCGGCATTGACATGAATGGATAAAAAATAATCGGCTTTCAGGTTGTTGGCAAAGGCAGTCCTTTGAGTTAATGAGATATACGTGTCATTTTCTCTGGTTAACCTTACTGTAACGTCATAGTTAGCTAGCCTTTGGGCAACTTTTTTACCAAGTTCCAGCGTTATTTCCTTTTCCAGTAGGCCATTGCCCACAGCACCTGGGTCCTGCCCACCGTGACCCGGGTCTAAAACAAGAATTTTCCTTGGCATTCTGTACACCTCGCCTTGAATATGCCAATGCTATTTATTTTCAAAATATACCTGTTCCCGGCGGTGTTTTAGTAAGGGCAATTGTTGTCGTATTTGATTCAGATAACTCAAGTCTATGTCGGCGGTTAGAAGAGCGGTTTTTTCAGCCGTTTGCACCAAAATTTCCCCCCAGGGGGTGGTCACTAAAGAGTGGCCAAAGGCCACGTAACCAGCACTTTCATCCCTCGCTGGTGAGATGGCAGCTACGTAAATTTGGTTATCCAAGGCCCTAGCCCGCAGGGTTAATTCCCAGTGGGCTGGACCTGTGGTCATGTTGAAGGCCGCTGGTAACAACAGCAACTGGGCTCCTTTGAGGGCCATTAAACGAGCTAGTTCCGGAAAACGGATATCATAACAGATAGCTACACCGGCTCTGCAAAAGGGTGTGTCAAAAACCGTTATGCTGTCACCGGGGGAAAGGGTATCCGATTCCTTAAAGGTGACCCCACCCGGTATATTGATATCAAAGAGATGTATCTTTCGATGGCGGGCTAGTAAATTGCCCTTGGGATCAAAAACAAAACAAGTATTATATAAGTTACCTGCATCCCGTTCTGGGATGGAGCCGCCCACCAGATATATGTTATGCTCTTTCGCTAATGAGGAGAGTGTCTGGATGGTTGCACCGCCGGGAAATTGCTCTGCGTAAGATGGAAAGAAATCATTACCGTAGGGACAGTTAAACATTTCCGGCAGTGCAACTATTTGGCATCCCTGCAAGGCTGCCTCTTTGACAGCTTTTTGTGCTAGCATTAAGTTTTTTTCTTTGATTGTATCAACTTTAATTTGACAAAGGCCTAGACGAAAGATTTCGGTCATTTTGGCATAACCTCGCATTTTTTAGTTTTTATAAGAAACCAGCTACTCAATCCTATTTTTTCCCTTTTCCTTTGCAGTGTAGAGGGCCTCGTCGGCATAGGCTAATAAATCTTTCTCTTTGCGTCCATCCTTAGGCCACTCCGCTATACCCATAGAAATGGTAAAGGGAGGGTTCGCTACCTCTGCCAAATGTGTTCGAATTTTATTTCCTACAACATTAGCCCCTGCCCTTGGTGTATTGGGAAGCAACAGCATAAACTCGTCACCGCCGAAACGGGCCACAGAGTCTGTGGGTCGAGTAACATGCTGGGCAGCCTTGACAAAGGTTTTGAGACATTCGTCCCCGATGGCATGGCCGAAGGTATCATTAATCTTTTTAAAGGAGTCAAAGTCAAGGGCAATGACGGAATGAATGGAGCCTTCTTTTTCTGGTAGCTTATTAAAACGGTTGGTAAACTCCATGCGGTTGATGGCACCGGTAAGATAATCATGGGTGGCTGCCTTGGCTAATCGTTCGTTGGCTTCCTGCAATTCGCGGGTCCTTTCCTGAACCTTTTCCTCCAGGGAGTTCTTAGCATGCTCCAAAGCAATCCGGGTGGCAACTAATTGCTGATAGGGTCTTTTGACATTATTTAAGAAGATGGCTACGTAAATAAGCACATAGGAGGCAAAACGAAAAACGTGTCCTAAAAGATTTAAGGTATCATATACACTTTCATATTTAATAAAACACAATTCACTAAAGATGGAAATGGTCAATGTGCTGATGATTAGTTGAAAATAAACATCCATATGTTTTCGGTATAATAGTGAATAGCCTATTATGGAGGCAGCAAATAGCGCAATGATGATGTATTCACAGTATATCTTAGCTTGTGTAAAGCTGCCATCGGGTAAGTGCATGGCAGGATATAAAGGGGAGTCAATTGAAACGGTGAATAGTATGAAAATCACCAAAGCGATTGTGGCAGCAAAAAAATAAAATCTGTAATGGCGTCTAACGGAACAAAATTCTTTACCATATAAAAATACACTGACTAAAAAGGTTAGGGACATTAGAAATCTAGCAATGACATGATAAAGCGTTGCACGATTCGTACAGGCACTGGCAAAAATATGAGGCATTCCTTCGCAGGAATAAAGATGAAGTAAATCAATTAGTCCCACGGCTAATAGTCCAAGGCCTATAAAATAGCTATAGATAGAACAGTTGTTTAGGTAAGAATACCATGTCGCAGTAAAGGTGCAAAGGGCCACAAAAACGCAGAAGAATTCAATATTGGTATGAAGTGGTAGGAAAAAATGAGAGGAATAAGTTTGGTTAAGGCCCAGCATGGTCACACCAAAGTATAAGGAAAAACAGACCAAAGATATTAGAATAATCTTTAATCTTAAATTAACCATACGCAGATTATCTAATGTTTTGTTGTTTAAACCCATTGGATCACCCCTCTTAACATTGTTTTTCCATTTTATGTAATAAAAAGAGGGATGTTACTTTTAGTTTGAGATACCTGTGTTATTATATTTTGCTATTTATTGTGATGTTCCTTCTAAAAGGAAAATTGTTAGTTGGAGAACTGTTCGTAAACGATGCAAATGTTCAATAAAGAAACAAGAGTGATGTATTTATTTCGAACACTAACTAATTATCCAAATTATAAAAGCCATTGTGAATTTTTTAAATTTTTTGCTAAATAAGGGAAAATGATGCAAATGATTGACCCAAGCTAGGTATTTCAGACGATACAGTAAAGGGAAAAAAGACCCAATTTAATCTATAGTCTGAAAATTTGTTCAATACTGAATTATTTGGCATACGAATTGCTATATAAATAGTCAGTCAAATAGAAAAGGGGAGATTACCCCTAGCATAAATTTAAGGAGGAGTCACAATTATGGCAGTTGGAGAACAAGTATTTGGTTATTTTATTCCTACGGTTAACCTCATGGGTGTAGGAGCACACAAAGAGATTCCTGATCAAGTAAAGGTAATGGGCGGCTCTAATATTTTGATTGTTACGGATGCTTTTCTAGGGCGTCCTGGTGGTATGGCCGATGATATCAGAGCTATGTTAGAAGCCCAAGGTAATAAAGTAACTATTTATGCCGGTGCAGAACCAAATCCCACCGATGTAAATGTACACGATGGCTTGAAAGTCTACCAAGACTGTGGTGCTGACATGATCCTGTCTTTGGGTGGTGGCAGCTCCCACGACTGTGCTAAAGGTATTGGTATCGTTGCTACGAACGGTGGCCACATCCGTGACTATGAAGGTATCAACAAGAGCACGAAAGCAATGCCCCCCTTTATCGCAGTAAACACCACCGCTGGTACCGCTTCTGAAATGACTCGTTTTTGCATTATTACGAATACCAGTAACCACGTGAAAATGGCTATTGTTGACTGGCGCTGCACCCCGAACGTTGCTATCAACGATCCCTTATTAATGGTAGGTATGCCCCCTGCATTGACAGCTGCCACTGGTATGGATGCTCTGACCCATGCCGTTGAAGCGTATGTTTCCACCGCAGCCACTCCTGTAACCGACTCTGCTGCTTTAATGGCTATCAAACTTATTTCACAAAACCTGCGTGCTGCCGTTGCTAACGGTGAAAATATGGAAGCCCGCGACAAAATGGCTTACGCTGAATTCCTCGGTGGGATGGCCTTTAACAACGCTTCTTTGGGTTATGTACATGCCATGGCTCACCAATTGGGTGGTTTCTATAACCTGCCCCACGGTGTATGCAACGCGATCCTGCTGCCCCATGTAGAAGCCTTCAATCTGATTGCTGCTCCTGAGCGCTTTGTTGATATCGCTGTTGCCATGGGTGAAAAGGTTGAAGGTCTGTCCGTTCGTGATGCTGCCGACAAAGCCCTTGCTGCAATCAAGAAGCTGTCTGTCGATGTAGGCATTCCGGCTGGCTTGACCGAGCTGGGTGTTAAGGAAGAAGATCTCAAGATTATGGCTGAAAATGCGATGAAGGATGCTTGCAGTTTTACGAACCCAAGAAAAGCTACTTTAAATGATATTATTGGAATTTTCAAGTCCGCCCTGTAGTTTGAGCGAATGCCTAGAATATAATCCACACCCCACATAAATATATTATGTAGTAGCAGGTGGACCGAGTCCACCTGATTTTTTGTTTGCAGGGATAGTATTGTTTATGTACAATAGAGTTAGCTTTTAGCCTTTAGCTTTTAACCATTAGCACAAAACCCAAAAGCTAAAGGCTAAAAGCTAAAATGGCTAAAGATAATTCGGGAGGTGTTTTGCCCATGTTGAAAAAGAGTTTGCTTCAAATAAGTAAATTTGTGGCTCCGGAAATTATTTTTGGCCAAGGGGCTTTAAGTCAAGTGGGCGAAAGTGCTGCCCGTTTAGGGATTAAAAAGGCCTTTTTGGTTAGTGATCAAGGCATTTTAGGAGTTGGCTGGGTTGATCGGGCCTTAGATTTTTTAAAAGATGTTGGTATTGGTGCAGTTGTCTGGAGCGATGTGTCTACCAACCCCAAGGACTCTGAAGTTGCCAGAGGAACCGAGTATTATTTAGCCAACCAATGTGATGGTATCGTTGCTGTGGGTGGAGGTAGTCCCATCGATGTGGCCAAGGCCATTGCCATTTTGGTTACCAATGGTGGCCAAATAAAGGATTATGAAGGGGTCAATAAGATAACCTGTCCCCTACCGCCAATGGTTATTGTTGCCACCACGGCTGGAGCCGGTTCGGAGGTTTCACAATTTTCCATGATTGTAGAGCGGGAAAGACAGGCTAAAATGTCAATCATCTCAAAATCCTTGGTGCCGGATATTGCCATTGTGGATCCGGTAATACTGCAAACGAAAGGGCCTAGACTCACTGCGGCTACTGGTGTAGATGCCCTAAGCCATGCTATAGAGGCCTATGTTTCCTTGGCCGCCACTCCCCTCACGGATGTGCATGCACTGGCTGCGATTCATTTAATCTCCGAAAATCTTAGGGAATCCGTTGCCTGTAAAGCAAACCTCGAAGCAAAGTCGGCCATGGCCATGGCCAGTCTGCAAGCAGGCTTGGCTTTTTCCAATGCTATTTTAGGTGCCACTCATGCCATGACCCACCAGATAGATGGCTTACTGGACTTGCACCATGGAGAAACAAATGGCATCCTTTTGCCCTACGTAATGGAATTCAATATGATTTCCAATGGGGAAAAGTTTGCAAAAATAGCCAGGTCTATGGGTGTACAGACTGAGGGATTGGGTAAATGGAAAGCTGCAGAAAAGGGCATTTGTGCTGTTCGAAAATTATTTCAAGATATAGGGATACCCGAAAAATTGGCTCAGGTGGGTATGAAAGAAGAAGATATACCAAAACTAAGTGCAAATGCCCTAAAGGATACCTGTATGGTAACCAATCCGAGGGATTGTTGTGCAGAACAAATAGAAGCATTATACCGCAGAGCCCTTTAAGGGGGGTAACTATGTGTGATGATAAATTAACCATTATACAAAATTTAACAGGAGTGAATTCTTCTAAGTTAAATTATTATCTAGAGGTGCAACGATCAAATGAACAAATTAAAATCCAGATTAATCGATTAGAAATCTTACACCAGCTGATTAAAGATATTAACATTGACATGTCTTTATCCGATATACTTGAGCGGGTTTATAGCAAACTGCCCCAGGCAGTTCCCTGCTGCTATTTAGGGTTGGGACTTGCTCACAATAATAAACTGATTATGACTGCTGCCACCCCGGTTAACGACTGTGTTGGGCAAGCTGTTCCAGTCACTTCAGCACTCTGGCAATCCTATAATAGATGTGAACGTCTTCTGATAAATATGGACAGCAACCCGGAGCAATTTAGCCCCGTGATAAATTGGGATGATCCTGTGGGGAGATTGGGGCTTGATGCTGTGGCCATTGTGCCTTTGCTGGTAAGAAATCAAGTGATTGGGGTTCTTATTGTTGGGGATAGTCAGGTATCGGCCTACGGTACTTCTGAGTTAAAATTTATTGAGCAGATGGCGGACCAGTTGGCTATCTGTATTGAGAATGCTCGTTTGTACAAGGAGATTTCCAAGGGAAAGCAAGAGTGGGAGGCTACCTTTAAGGCAGTAACAGATCCCATCTTTCTGATAGATAAAAATTATCAAGTTTTAAGGCATAATTTGCGCGATGGTAAGATTCCCTTAGAGGACGATGGCGAGGAACAGAAATGTTATCAGGTTATTTGGCATAGGGATACTCCCTGTAAAAACTGCCCCATGGAGGAAGTTTATCAATTGGGCCGGGGAACTTATCGTCAAATTCAAAATGAAGGAGCCATTTTTGATTCTTTTTACTACCCAATGGTTGGACCAGATGGAGAAACCTATTCTGTAATTTTGCTGGTAAAAGATGTAACAGAAAAGGAAAAAATGGAAGCTCAACTCATGCAATCGGCAAAATTAGCAGCCATTGGGGAAATGGCCGCTGGTGTTGCCCACGAATTAAACAGCCCCATGACGGTGGTCATCGGTACTGCACAAATGATGCAAAGGGATATGAATAAAGAGCATCCCCATTCGGAATGGTTAGATGATATAATTAATTGTGGGATGCGTTGCAAAAAAATTATTCAAAATCTACTATCCTACTCCAGACAAGGACATTTTGCCTTAACAGAAACAGATATCAACCAACAGGTGGAAAAGGTATTAAGCTTAATTCATTATCAAATTGATCGCAATAACATCAGTATTATTGAGAACTTGGATCAGCATGTTCCTCATATCATGTCCAATGGTCATCAATTGCAGCAGGTTTTGATTAACCTGCTTCTTAATGCCAGGGACGCCTTGGAAGATAATATAGGCGAAAAGTGTATTTGGATATCGACAGCAGTGGAAGTAGATCAGGATAAGGAATGGGTTGTGCTTACAGTAAGTGATAATGGTCGCGGTATTAGCCCGGAGGGGTTAACCAAAATATTCAACCCCTTTTATACCAGTAAAGAGGCAACCAAGGGAACTGGACTGGGGCTTTCTGTAAGTTTTGGCATTGCTCAGTCCCACGGCGGAACGATTAAGGTCGAGAGTAAGCAATGGGTAGGTAGTACCTTTAAATTAATGTTGCCGATAAGGCAAACAGGAGGTGAGGCCTAATGGTAAATGGTCCGGGTATCCTAATTATCGATGACGAACAATCGGTCGGTACATTCTTTAGCCGTCTCCTAAGATCAAAGGGTTACCGAATTGGCGTTGCGTCTTCCGGTGACCAGGCTCACCAACTTATAGCAAAGGAAAATTTCGACGTAGCAATGGTAGATTTAAAGCTGCCGGATGCCGATGGCCTTAGTCTTCTCCAACATATTAAGAATGTACAACCCCAATGTGAAGTTATTATAATGACCGGTTATAGTACCACTCGCACTGCAGTAAAAGCAATTCAATATGGTGCCTTTGATTATATAGAAAAACCCTTCGATGATATCGCTTTGGTAGAGAAATTAATTGAAAGGGCTATACATTTTGGCAAAACAGTTGGGCAGCAAGGCAAAGATTCTTATAGCTGGAGCCAAATGGCAGAAAATATTGGTTTTCAGGTAGGCAGAACACCCCAAATGATAAAATTAGTATCCATTGCAGAACGGATTGCTGCAAAGGATATTAATGTCTTAATTCATGGTGAAACGGGTACTGGTAAGGAAGTTTTGGCTAGTTTTGTACATGCTGCAAGTCAGCGCAGTGATAAACCCTTTCTGGCTGTCAACTGCGGTGCACTGCCGGAAAATTTGCTGGAAAGCGAACTTTTTGGTCACGAGAGGGGTTCCTTCACCGGAGCCAGCGTGCAGCGTAAGGGGATTTTTGAGCTTGCCAACAACGGAACACTTTTTTAGATGAAATTGGAGAAGCTAGTTTGGCCATTCAGGTTAAATTATTACGGGTTTTGGAAACGGGTGAATTTCTTAGAGTAGGCGGGGAAAAACCTGTCAAGACCAATGTAAGAATTATTGCAGCTACCAACGTAGATTTGGAAGAGGCTGTGAGCCAAAGGCAATTCAGAGAAGATTTGTTTTACCGTTTGGATGTGGTTCGTCTGGTTCTTCCTCCACTACGGGAACGTAAGGAAGATATCCCTCAATTTGTCGATCATTTTGTAAATCGTTTTTGGGAAAAGAACGATGGGCCTGTGCCAACCTTTTCGGCCTCCTGTATAGAAGCGATGATGAATTACCACTGGCCCGGAAATATCCGGGAGTTAGCTAATTCTGTTGAACAGGCCTTGGCTTTATGTGATAGTCAAGTTGTTCTGCCAGAGCATTTATCGGGAAAAATAAATGGCAAACTATTAAATGAAAACCGCAATGTAAAAATGGATTTACCGAAACAAGAGTATAATGTAATTACCAATATATTAAATACCAAGCATGAAGATTTAGATCAACTGGATGAGGAAACGTTATTGGATCTTTATTATAAGATTGATGATCTTTATCGGGCAATTCATAGGACCATGGGGAAAAGGGGTATCACCTCTGTGTTTCCTTTGTCTATTAGCGAAATAGAGGCCAGAGCCATTGAAGAAACCTTGGATTTTTTTAATGGTAATGTCAGTATGAGTGCCAGGGCCCTGGGCATTGGACGCAACACACTGTATCGTAAGGCCAAGGAATATAATATAAATATCATTAGCTAAACAAAAATGCCATAGGGGGAAAGTTCGCCCTGTGGTATTTTTTACGATAGCAAAACCCGTTAAGTTGTTTCATTACGATACGAATGATCGTAACCGAAACAATTACATGTTTCGGTTTAGAACAATCAGTCTGACTAAAAGTGGATAAATCATTGGCATGTGTTTTGCATTGATTTGGAAGTAAGAATAGTTGGTCTAGTGTTTATATTTAAAAAAGTTTAATATCTAAGCAGGAATCGGAGTTTTAGTGACGAAATATGAAATATTTAGACAAACTATTAGACAGACTATTATTTAAAGTAAATTCAGACTTAATTTAAAATTGAATATGTAGTTCTACGCTTCCGATTTACTAATCTCCTACCGGGAATTAGTAAACGGGGTACGACAAGTAATTGTTGTGCCTGCCATTGCGCAAAGGAAGGGGTGCCCTAGGGCATCCCTTTTTATATTGCAATTTAATGCCAAAAAAATCCAGTAGGGGGTATATAAACATGACTAAACTTTTCCGTGTGAACATGACCACCAAAACAGCCAACGTAGAAGAACTTCCTCAGAAGTATATCGGCCTGGCTGGCCGCGCTCTGACCTCAAGTTTCGTACTGGATGAAGTAGACCCTAAGTGCCATCCCCTGGGACCCAATAACAAACTAATTTTTGCTCCTGGCTTATTAGGCGGAACGAACTGTGCAAACTCTGGACGTCTGTCCGTGGGAAGTAAGAGCCCATTAACTGGCGGTATTAAAGAAAGTAACTCCGGTGGGACTGCAGCTCAAAAGTTAGCTAAGATGGGTATTGCTGGTGTAATTGTTGAGGGCATGCCCGAAGATGATAAGTTTTATGTCATTAAAGTTACGGTGGACGGTGCTGTTGTAGAAGAAGCCCCGGCTGAAGTTATTGGCAAAGGCAACTATGAAGCGATCCGTGTTTTAAGTGAAAAATATGGTGCTAAAGTTGGTGTAATGATTGTTGGTCCTGCCGGTGAAATGAGACTAACTTCTGCTAACATTTCTGTAAAAGACCCAGAAGGCAATATCCGTAGTGCCGGCCGTGGCGGTTTAGGTGCGGTTATGGGTTCTAAGAGGGTAAAGGCCATTGTTGTTGATGATACCGGTGCCAAGGGTGTGCCCATTGCCGATTCTGAAGCCTTTAGGGCCGCTGCCAAGCGTTTTGCTAAAGGACTGCTGGATCACCCGGTAACAGGGCAAGGTCTACCTGGCTTTGGTACCAACGTACTGGTTAATATTCTGAACGAAGCGGGCGGCCTACCCACCAAAAACTTCCGTACCGGCCGCAATGAATGGGCCAACAATATCGGTGGTGAGACCATGAGTGCCACCATTGAAGCCCGTGGCGGTAAAGTTTCCCACGGCTGCCATGCCGGTTGTGTTATTCGCTGCTCCCAGCATTACCATGACAAAGAAGGCAAATACCTCACCAGCGGCTTTGAATATGAGACCATCTGGGCCCTTGGTGCCAACGCTTGCATTGATAACTTGGATGCCATTGCGGAATGCGATCGCCTGATGGATGATATCGGTATCGACAGTATTGAAACTTCCGTAACAGTTGGTGTAGCGATGGAAGCAGGCATTATTCCTTGGGGTGATGCTGTCGGTGCGATTGATTTGATCAAACAAATTGGTGAAGGTACTGCCTTGGGCCGTATTATTGGTAACGGTGCTGCCTTTACCGGCCAAGCCTTTGGCGTAGCCCGGGTGCCTGTTGTTAAGAAACAAGCAATTCCTGCCTATGACCCCCGCGCGGTTAAGGGTGTTGGCTTAACCTACGCCACCACTCCCATGGGAGCTGACCATACCGCTGGTTACGCCGTTGCTACGAACATTCTTAAAGTCGGTGGCTTTGTGGATCCCCTTGGCAAAGGCGGTCAAGTTGAGCTTTCCCGCAACCTGCAAATCGCCACTGCTGCTGTTGACAGCACCGGTCTCTGCCTGTTTGTAGCCTTCTGTATCCTGGATAATGCAGATGCCTTCCAGGCCATCATTGATATGCTGAACGCTCAATATAGCTTGTCCTTGACGGCAGATGATGTTACGGAGCTAGGTAAAACGGTATTACGGGCTGAACGTAAATTTAATGAATTGGCCGGCTTTACCAAAGCCGATGACCGTTTACCCGAATTCTTTAAAGAAGAGTGTCCACCGCATAACACCACCTGGGACTTCACGGAAGAAGAAGTTAATGAGGTATTTAACTTCTAAATCTACCGAAATTCCCAAAAGGAGCTGGGTTAACACCGGCTCCTTTTATATTAGGATCGAACACTATAAATATTTTTATTGTTGATTAATCCCATATATAATAAGTTTAGGGGGGAGTGTAAAGTGGGGACAATTGAATTAAGGGCCTTTGGTGCTCTGCAAAAGATATTGTCTGAAGAAGGTTATTCCTTTCCGACTAAAATAGAAATCGAAGCTAATACGACTGGCTATGACCTTATTGACAGGCTGAAAATTGATAAAAAACAGGTTGAGGCAGTTTTTATTAACGGTTTGGTAGAAGGTTTATCCCATCCCATTGCTCCTGGGGATCGAGTAGCACTATTACCTCCGGGAACCCCGGGACCCTATAGGGTGTTTTTGGGCATTATTCAAAAGAAAGAAACCTAATTGACAATGAGCTTTGGCTTTACTTTGCTTTAATTTTGCAATAATTATTGTTATAATCACATAAGAGGTGACGGTGCATGCAGATTGAAGTAAGGGTTTATACCGGACTGGAAAAATACACAGGTACACGCTATGGGGAAAAAATTCTTATTAATATGGAAGAGAACAGTACCACACGGGATATCGTTAAGCAACTTAATATTCCTGAGGAAGAAGTTTTCAGCACACTAATTAATGGCTTGCACAAAACCCTTGATACTGTTTTGCAGGAAGGTGACCGGGTGGCATTTTTCCCACCAGTGGGTGGGGGCTAATCGTTATTTTATGCAGGGTAGGAGCAGTTCCTACCCTAAAACGAAGACTCGTTATGTATAAAAAAACATAATGGTGGTGGATATTGCTTGGAAGTGTTTTCACAAGGGTTAATCATGGCCGTTAAATTATTACTGGCAGGAGATCCGGAAATTATTGAAATAGCCTTGCTAACCCTAAGGGTGTCTTGCACAGCCACCTTGATTGCTGTGCTAATTGGGGTGCCCTTGGGTTTTTTGCTGGCCCTAAAAAGTTTCTCAGGTCGCAACATACTAATTAGTTTAATAAATTACGGCATGGGTTTACCCCCTGTGGTGGTGGGGTTAGTAGTCTGGCTATTGTTAAGTAGATATGGACCATTAGGAATGCTTAATATGTTGTATAGCCCTGGGGCCATGATCACAGCCCAGGGTGTCATTGCTTTTCCCATTGTGGCTGGTTTTACCCTAGCGGCCTTTCAGCAGCTTCACCCCAAACTAAAGCTGCAAATACTATCCTTAGGTGCCACTAAACTACAACTGCTGTGGCTAATGGCTAGGGAGGCCAGACTGGGACTGCTGGCAGCGGTTATAGCAGGTTTTGGTGGTGCTGTTTCTGAGGTGGGGGCCTCCATGATGGTGGGAGGCAACTTAGTTGGTTATACCCGCACCCTAACCACAGCAACTGTTCTTGCGGTAAATAAGGGACAGCAGGAAATGGGTATGGCTCTCAGCCTTATTTTGTTAATCATTGCTTTTTCCATAACGGTGGTCTTAACGATGGCACAGCAAAGAGGGAGGTGCCCTTAGCATGCATGTTCTGGAAGGAAAGGGCATTCAATACATCAAGGGAAGTAAGACCATTTTAGATATCGATTATTTTTCCCTGGAGGAAGGGAAGGTTAACTCCCTCATAGGAGTAAACGGGGCCGGTAAAACCTCTTTTATGCATATTCTGGCCTTACTTCAGGAACCCACCGCGGGGCAGATTTATTTTAAAGGCGAAACGGTAACTAAAAAAAACTTGTTAAAATTACGCCATCGGATGGCTTTTGTTTTTCAACAACCCCTTTTGTTAGATATGACGGTTCGGGAGAATGTTGAAACGGGTTTGCGTTTACGAAAGTTTCCGAAAGAAGAGATCAAGCAGCGGACCGATAAATGGTTGGAGAAATTGGGAATTTCCCATTTAGCCAACGGCGGTGTTCGATTTCTTTCCGGTGGTGAAGCCCAGCGGGTTAGTATTGCCCGGGCTTTGGCCCTGGACCCAGAGGTTCTCTTTTTAGATGAACCCTTCACTGGATTGGATAGTCCTACCAGGGGGCAACTGCTATTAGATATGGCGAAACTGTTGCATGGTACAAAAATTGCCACATTATTTGTTACCCATGACTATGCAGAGATTCCCTATCTGGCCCATTGGTTAACCGTTATCGATCAAGGAAAAATTATTCAGTCAGGGACCCCGGAAGAAATCTATGAGAATCCAAAGGATCAATCGGTGGTTCGATTGTTGCAATGGCTACCCCTTGGTACGAAGTGAATCAAAGGTTCCCAGCGAATAAGCTAAAAGCAATTTGAATTAGCTGCAGTATGAAATAGAGGTACAAGCCGGACGAATAGGGGCTGACAAAATGATTGATAATTACCAAAGAAACATAAACTATCTACGCATATCTGTCACAGATCGTTGTAATTTGCGCTGCGTTTATTGTATGCCTCCAGAAGGTGTGGAAAACACCCCTCACCGGGAAATACTAAGCTTAGAAGAAATTGCTCGGGTGGTGGATGCTGCCTCTGATATTGGCATAAGCAAAATTCGTATTACGGGTGGGGAACCCTTGGTAAGAAAAAATATTGTGGACTTATTTGAAAGTATTTCGGCCAATCCGCAGATTAAGGATATTTCAATAACCACCAATGGCGTACTCTTTGCAGACATGGCAGAGGATTTAAAAAGGGCGGGTTTAAATCGTGTAAACTTTAGTTTAGATAGCCTAAATCCGGATATTTTCCGGGATATCACCCGTCGAGGCAAATTTGATGATGTATGGCGCGGTATTCAGAAAGCCTTGGAGTTGGAACTCCATCCGGTAAAATTAAATGTAGTGGCGGTACGAGGTGTCAATGATCATGAGTTTGCTGATTTTGCTCGGCTTACCAGGGAATTGCCGCTGCACGTACGTTTCATTGAATTAATGCCCATTGGAGAATGCAACCCCTGGGCGGTTGAAAATTTTATTGCTGCGGAAGAAATATTGATGAAACTTCAGCAGGGATTTGGCCCTTTGAATACAGAGGTTAAGGTAACTGGCGGTGGTCCGGCTAAATATTTTAGCCTACCTGGTGCCAAGGGGACCATTGGTTTTATTACTGCCATTAGTCAACATTTTTGTGCTGCCTGTAACCGACTGAGACTTACAGCCAATGGCCAGCTTCGTCCATGTCTTTACGGCCAGCAAGAATTTGATTTAAAAACTCCCCTGAGGGAAGGTGCCGATAGGCAGGAATTGGCTATACTTATTGCCAAGGCAATTCGATATAAACCAAGTCAACACCATATGGAAGAGGGTTGGACAGACCGTCGAGTGATGAGCCAGATTGGGGGATAAGGCATAGTGTCAGAATTAACTCATTTTGATGCCAGTGGTAATGCCCGGATGGTTGATATAACAGAAAAAGCCGAAACCCATCGGGTGGCCGAAGTAAGAGGGGAAGTGGTCATGGCACCGGCCACTCTTAAACTAATTCAAGAGGGCGGTATGGCCAAGGGGGATGTTCTTGGCGTAGCCAGAGTAGCGGGAATTATGGCTGCCAAAGGCACACCAAACCTAATTCCCATGGCTCACCCGATCATGATTACCGGAGTTAATATCGATTTTAAAATTGTACCACCGGAACGGGTGGAAATTAGGGGTATTGTGAAGACTGGCGGCAAAACAGGTGTAGAAATGGAAGCACTCACAGCGGTCAGCCTAGCGGCACTGACCATCTATGATATGTGCAAGGCGGTGGATAAAGGAATGATGATTCAAAACATCCGCCTGGTCAGCAAAAGTGGTGGCAAAAGCGGCGACTTCATCCGGGAAGGAGAACAACAATGGGAAAAATAGTAGCTGTTTGCACCAGTCCTAAGAAAGGCATGAGAAAGAAAAACGTTGGGGAAGCGATGTTGTTGGTTGAGCATGGCATCGAAGGGGATGCCCATGTTGGGGAATGGCACCGTCAGGTTAGTTTATTGGCCCAGGAAAGCATAGAAAAGATGCGTCAGATGGGTTTAAAGGTAGGTCCTGGGGATTTTGCTGAAAATTTAACCACGGAGGGAATCGACTTAGTTTCCTTGCCCATTGGAGCTAAATTAAAAATTGGTGAAGCTGCTCTGGGTGAGGTGACGCAAATTGGCAAGGAATGTCATACCCGTTGTGCCATCTATTATCAGGCGGGGGATTGTGTTATGCCCAAGGAGGGTATCTTCATTCGAGTACTCCAAGGAGGTACAGTGAAGGTAGGGGATAACATTGAAATTCAGCCACAATAAAGAGCTGCCGCCGGTTATTTCCCTGGTGGGTCGTTCAAACTCTGGAAAAACTACTTTTCTGGTAAAACTTCTTCAACAATTAAATTCACGAGGCTACCGTATAGGTACTGTAAAGCATCATCGGGGCACCTTTGAGCTAGATATAGAGGGAAAAGACACCTGGCGGCATAGACAGGCCGGGGCTGAAATTGTTGCTTTGGCTACACCCAGTGGATTTGGCCTCGCAAAGAAAATAGACCAGGAAATGCCATTAGAAGAAATACTGCAGTATTTTTCTGGCCTGGATCTAGTTATTGTGGAAGGTTTTAAACAGGGTTCCCAACCAAAGATAGAATTGGTGCGGGCAGCAGTTGCCAACGAAACGGTATTACCCACTGGGGAATTGTTAGCTGTAGTCAGTGATTTACCCTTACAGATCGATATACCTCTCTTTGATTTAGATGATAGTGAGAGTGTGGCTAATCTGATAGAAAACACTTTATTACAACCCCAAAATAGGGTGGCACCAACCACGCTATCCGACCAACAGAGGGAACGCTACAATCGCAATATAATGCTGCCAGGGGTGGGAGAAGAGGGACAGCTTAAACTACTAAACTCTTCGATACTGGTGGTAGGTACCGGTGGTTTAGGCTCTCCGGTGAGCTACTATTTAACGGCTGCTGGCATTGGCAGACTTGGTTTGGCTGATGCTGACGTGGTGGATTATTCTAATTTGCAAAGGCAAATTGTCCACTCAACCCCAGATATAGGGCGTTTAAAGGTGGAATCCGCCAGGGAGAAATTAGCTCGGATCAATCCAGAGACAGAGATCATCACCTATCCCTGCCGCATGAATGAGCAAAATATTTTGGAACTGCTGGATGACTATGATATCGTGGTGGATGCCACAGATAATTTGGAAACCCGCTATGTTCTTAACAAAGCCTGCATTGCTAAGGAAAAACCCTTTATATATGGTGGGGTTCTGTCCATGGTAGGACAGGCCATGACGATATTACCAGGCAAAGGACCTTGTTTCCGCTGTATTTTCCGGGATAAGCCTACCAACCACGCAGTTAAGGGCACCACAGAAGTAGGAATTCTCGGATCTGTAGCGGGTATCATTGGGACCATTCAAGCCACCGAGGCAGTGAAGTACCTGCTGGGCAAGGGAGATCTATTAGTGGGGAGAATCCTTACGATGGATGCGCTATCGATGTCCTTTATGGATGTAGAGGTTAAAAGGGATTTACGATGTCCGGATTGTGGCCATTTAAATAAGGAATGATTTTAAAAACCTGGTTTAGACCAGGTTCTTCTTTTGGCCTAAAGAGAAATCGAAATTTGACGAATAATGTAGTATGAAGACAATTTGACGTTTGTTAGGGGGACGTAAAGTAATGAGGATAACAGTAAAGAAGAGGCTTTTTCTTGCCAATGGTGTATTAATCGGTCTTATTATCTGTCTTGGTTTGTATGCAAGTTTTACAGTGGGTAAAATTAATGATAAGTTAACGGAGATTTCCAATGTTTGGTTAGCTGGAATTCAGTATGCTGAAGAAATTAACACCTTGATTTCCGATACTCGTACGCGGGAATACAGGCATATTGTTGCTAATGATAGTAAGGAAATGAAAGAAATGGAAGAATCCATAGAGCAAAATAAGGTGAAAATAAATAAAAACTTAGCTAGTTATGAAAAATCCATTGACAGTGTTCAAGATCGTAATTACCACACGGTATTAAAATCCGAGTGGAATAACTACATAGCTACGAATGAAAGACTATTGGAATTAAGCCGTACTGGTCAGAAAGATGAAGCACATAAGGTTATAAAAGGTGAATCTTTGACCCTATATGATGCTGCTGTGGCTGCCTCCAATGAAATTGTTAAATATAATCAGGAACAAAGTAAAATATCCAGTGCCGAAGGGGACAAGCTCCAACAACAATCTGTTTTTATGTTGAGCATAGCCATTCTGCTGGCAGTTGGTCTAGGTATTGCTGCGGCCCATTTCGTTGGTCGTAGTATTAATTTACCACTGAAGGAGATTGAAGAAAGTGCGAATAAATTAGCCCAGGGAGATATAACCATAGAGGATCTAAACATTCGCAGTGGAGATGAAATAGGACATCTTGCCCAGGTTTTTAATATCATGAAGAATAACTTTAAAAGCACGCTAGATCAACTAATCGAAACAGCTAATCATTTAGCGGATGTGGCAGGGGGGCTAAATGAACAGGCCCGGCAAACAGCCACTGGTGCAACAGAAACCGCCACCACCATGAATGAAATCGCAGCAACGGTGGAACAGGTAAGCAGCAATGTACAGGAAGTTGCAACGGTTTCTGATACCGCCGCTAAACATGCCCATGCAGGAAATGACGGGCTAATTAAGGTAAATTCACAAATTCAAACCATTACCCATTCGACGAACGAGGTGGCCCAGGTTATTCAGCGGTTAAATCAAAATTCTTTGGAAATTGGTAAAATTGTCAATATGATAACTGGCATTGCTGATCAAACGAATCTCTTGGCCTTAAATGCGGCCATCGAGGCTGCCAGGGCCGGAGAACAGGGAAGAGGTTTTGCGGTGGTGGCAGAAGAGGTAAGAAAGTTGGCAGAGCAGTCTGCCACAGCTTCCAAGGAGATAGCACGACTTATCCAGGATATGCAAAAAGAAACCCAACTGGCAGTGCAAAAGATTGAGCAGGATAACCGGGAAGTGGCGGCAGGTGGTGCGGTGATTCAGGATGTAAGCCATACTTTCCAAAAAATTATTACTTCTGTGCAAGGCTTAACCTCTCAAATTCAGCAAATAGCCTCAGCTACCCAGCAAATGTCGGCAGGAATTCAAAATGTTGCTGCCTCCACGGAGGAACAAACAGCTGCTATGGAGGAAGTCACCAGCACCGCTGAGTCCTTAGACAAAGTATCGGATGATCTAAAGGTTTTGGTGGGTCAATTTAAAATTTAGCACAGTAAAAGGGGAGTATCGCTTAAGCAGTCCTCCAATAAGGATGTTTACGAAAATCATAGTTGTTTAGCACATAGCCAAACGATTATCGATAAATTGTAAATAATCTTTATTGGAGGATTTTCTTTATGGCAAACTTTGAATTTGAATATTATTCCTTTAATTAATGTCACAAAGAAATGCTTTGAATTGTTATAAGGGTACAGCTAGCTGATAAATAAGGGAGAAGGAACACATGATTGAAATAGATTTAGGGCGGCGTTTTGTCACCGGCGGAGAAGATGAATTGGAAGAGGTAATATGAGCGAGCCAAAAAGAAGATGGCAGATTACCTGGCCGCAGAGCATAAAAGAAAGGGGTCAATGCATGAGTGCATTTGATAAGAACGAAAAAACGATACACGATGCGCTTTCCCAAATTACCGTTGATGCAAGCCAAATTAAGAGCAAGGTTCAGAGCAGGTTGCATGAAGAAACATTCTGTGGTGCCGATCCTCGACGGGTGCGATGGGCAAACTCTATGGTGGCAGTTATAGCGTTGTCGGCAATGTTGGTTGTCACTGCGGCTGCGGCTGCGGCGGCGCTGGGGGGCTTTGATTGGTTTATCCAGAAATTCAATCCCTCTTTCAGTGAAGTTGTTGAACCAGTAGAAATTTCTTCTGAGGATCAGGGCATCCGTATGGAGGTCATCGGTGCCCAGAAATATGGGAACAAGGCTGTCGTTTACCTGTCTCTTCAGGATATCAGCGGCCAAAACCGCCTGACCGAGCAGACCGATTTCCGGGACGGCTTCCGTGTGGCCATGGACCCGCCGGATAGAGGCACAGGACAAGCGGATGAGGTTACCGCCAGTTTCTCGTGGAAACAAAACCTATTGTTTTTTGATGAGGAAACCAATACCCTCTATTATGAATTCAATATTACAGCTGATGTGGATTCACCACTTTCCGATCCGCTGGAACTGGGCACCTCCCGTATTTATTTCAGCAAAAGGGAGTATGAAGAACCAGTTTCCGTATCTCTGGGTGGCCTTGATGGCGCGCAGGTTACACCCATTGTAAAAAACCAGATCTGGGGCGGCAGGGATGTGCCGGACGACCTCAGCGGGATCACGGCTGCTCTGACGCCGGGTCATTACGCCGCCCTGGCACACGGGGAAGATGACCAATGGATTTCCAATATCGGTATCGTGGACGGCAAACTGCACGTGCAGATCGGCAAGATTTTTGGCAAAGAGTTTGGCAACATCGACGCCACGCTCGTTTTGAGAACTCCGGACGGCCAATTTATCACACCCGACTATGAATTGACCCTCTTCGGTGACGAAGATCGCCGCTTGCTTGATTCAGGAACAGCCAGCTACTCCGAAGCGGCATACAAATACAATGAAGCCATTTTTTCTATCAACACCGATGAACTGGACGATTGCACCCTCTACTACAACTCCGCGGTTTATTCCGGTGTGGAAGGACGCTGGAAGGTGGCAGCCAATCTAAGCGACACCAGTCGGCAGACGCGTATGTGGACAAACGACGTCCTCGTTGAAGGCCATCTTTTCGAATATTTGACGCTCAGCCCGCTCGGGCTTGAGATCCGGGGCAGCTACGAAGGAGAAGAATGCCTGGCAAGTGAAATGACTTTAGAGATTGAGACGATGGATGGCATTATTCCGCTAGAAGGCGGCGGCGGAAGCCTTAATTATCAAGAACAGACCTTTAATTTACATTGGGATACAGAAAGCCCAGTTGATGTTACAACCGTTACTGCTGTCATGATAAACGGTACGCGTATTCCTGTTAAAGGCAGATGACCCCAGCGTATAGCCGCCATGATATCAAATATTATTCTGTATGGTGCGACTTGTGTATCATGGCTTATGCTCTAAAATGATTTCTGAGAAATACGAAGCAAAAGTGTTCTTTGATTTGGCTCAAACAGCCTTTTCAAAGGGCATTTTTGTTTTTCAAACCGATGCATACTTTGTTTTGTAAAGTTGACTCAAGACGGCATTTTATGCAGTCTATTATAGCTATATTCTTTATTCCTTGAGGGAAAGGGGGAAATGCATGTAATTTGTCAAGCTGGAGCAGGAAATCAGCAAGGAACAGGATAAGATGCTGAACGCCGACCGCTTTATGACTGTTGTGGCCAGGTACACCTATTCATGAGCTAACCCCTGAAATTGTGCGGGAGTTCATTGAAAGGATTGTGGTGCATGAGCGCAGCGAGCCGTGGAAGAAGAAAAACAAAAAACCCAGGGGCTATTGCCTGGGTACAGAGAATTGGATCGTTTAGTAGAAACGATCCAGGATACCTTGGAAAATTTATCACGGAATTACTTCTTAATATTAATCAGTTTTTTAGGTTCTTCTTTGCTGGGTTTAATATCGCGAATCTTTTGTAAAAAGATCAGGTCATATAACCGAAAAAGGCCGTTAGCACTTTTTTTCACTTTCCCGGACATAATACCACCTCCGATTATTTACCGATAGGTAAAGGTTAACATAGCTGGGTAATTGTCGCAAGGCCGACAGTTAAAGAGCCATTATTAAAAATAGGCTGACAATTTTAAATAATCTATTTACAGCATATGGATGTTGGCCAAGGGCCATTCCTAGCTTTTCTACTCTGATCATCGCGTTCTATTATCATTGTTTGGATGGTGCCGGCCAGCGGCATGAGAGTCTTATACTATCATCCTTAATATCTTATACTTTACGATGGTATAAAAAATAAACCCCGGCGGGGGTTTATGAAAGATTTATTCATGGAAGGGCTGCTTATTAATGGTAATAAATGGACCACCGTCCCTCGCGGGTAACACCTTAGGCAGGGAGGGTAGGGGAGGGTTCTTTTTCCTGCGAGGAGATACCGGCGGGGGATGGGGTTCCGGTTGGGATGGAATAACAGGTGGCTGAGATGCCCCCGGTTGATTTGGCCCCGGTTCAACCGGGACCCCTGGCGGAGAGGGTTGACCTCCAGAGGTCAGTGGCTCCAACGTAGGATCTTCTGGCGATTCCAGTTGAGAGGCAGAGTTGTTGAAGCCACCTGGCCACACGGGGAAAGTTCCTTTATGAGGGATGGGGCCCTTGGGGTTTTCTAATGGGTGTCTTGGAGCGTGCACGACTGTGATGCTGTTATAAATACGTTCGTCTTCACTGACCAGCTGGCCATTATCATAGGTCCGGTGTCGAATTTCAACCCGAGGAATATAAGCAGATACCTCCGCGGGAACACTAAGACTGGAGAGACGACATAAACGAATGCCAGCTCCTTCAACTACCAGATCAACATGGTCATTCTGGTAGCAATGGCAAGGATCCGGTAGCTGTAGTTGACGATTTTTTCTTAGCACTTTATACTGAGCCATAGTAGTCACCCCAAAGGGAAATTATTCCTTTACTCATATATATGTTAATTGGTAGAAAACGGTTACATAATAAATAAGAGGTGTAGAATTTTGCAAAGTATCTTATCCATCGGAGATAAAGTTGATATAGAAATTAATGGGCTCGGTCATTCGGGTGAAGGAGTAGGCAGATATCAAAACATAGCCGTATTTGTGCCTGGTGCCCTAAGCGGCGAAAGGGTTCGCGTACGCATAAAGCAAGTCAAAAAATCCTTTGCCAGAGGAGAACTAGTTGAGATTTTAAAAAACTCAACAGCCCGCCTAGAGCCCACTTGTAAATACTACCAACATTGCGGTGGTTGCCAACTGCAGCATTTAGATTATCAAGCACAACTGGCACACAAAAGAACCGTTGTGCAGAGTGCCCTGCAAAAGATTGGCGGCTTACCAGACGTTACGGTTTTGCCAACACTGGGCATGAAAGACCCCTGGCACTACCGCAATAAAATACACTTACAAGTAAAAGAGCAAAAAGGCAGGATAAAACTGGGCTACTATGCGGAAGGCAGCTACGAATTGGTTGCAGGATTAGCAGGGCAAACCTGTCTGTTAGTCCAGCAAGAGATCAATCAGGTTATTGTAACATTGGAAGAGTTAATTAATGAATATAAATTAACACCCTATCACTGGGGGAAAAAAGAAGGTCTGTTACGCCATGTTATGATTCGCCGGGGATCTCACACCGGGCAGTGTATGGTTGTACTTATCACCTCCCCAGAAAAATGGCCCACGGCGAAAGCATTTTCCCAGACCTTAATTGCCCGACATCCAAAAATCACCTCCGTAATTCGTAACATCAACAACAACCCCGGTCGTGTTGTGTTAGGGCGGGAAAACCAAGTTTTGTCTGGCAAAGAATACATAGAAGATGAATTAGGCGGATTGAAATTCAACATCTCTGCCAGTTCTTTTTACCAGATTAACCCCCTACAGACCGAAGTATTATACCGTAAAGCAATGGAGTATGCTCAACTAACCGGAAAGGAACGAGTCATTGATGCCTACTGCGGCATCGGCACCATCGCCCTTTATTTGGCCCGCTATGCCGCAGAGGTGCTTGGCATGGAAATTGTGCCCGCAGCGGTAGCGGATGCTAAAAAGAATGCCCGATTAAACGGGCTGACCAATGTAAAATTCCTTCAAGGTGCCGTGGAAAAATTATTACCTTCTATGGCGAAGGAACTAAAACCAGATGTGGTGATATTAGACCCACCTAGAAAGGGTTGTGAAAAGGAAGTATTAACCGCCATTGCCCAGGCAAAGGTACCCAAAGTCGTCTACGTTTCCTGCGACCCAGCCACCCTAGCCCGGGATTTAGGCGTGCTGGATAAGCTGGGATATCAAACTCTGCAGGTACAACCAGTGGATATGTTTCCCTGGACGGGGCATACAGAATGCTGCGTTAAGATTGAGAGGGTAAAAGGCTGATAAATCAAGACTTTCGAGATTGTAATGCTGTAACGATGATAGGTTACCCTTGCGTATATAAAAAAGATGACATAGAGCGTAAATGCATATATTTCAATTCATATACATATTAGATCAGATGACTGATATGGTCGTTATGGCTACTCAAGTTTATTTACCTTGTGGATATTATCTCCAAATATATATTTGACATTTATGTTTTTATTGTGGACATGGATTAATTCAGTATGAGCAGAAAGGTCATTGTTAACCAAAAATAATTTATTGGTTGACAATGACCTTTCTTTTTGCTACTTTTATACTAAACCGTATCAAAATTTAAGGAAGATTATGAACAACAAGAAACTTTCAGTACAAAACATGATTATGTGTGCTTTATTTGCGGCACTTATTGCCGTGGGAGCGTATATAAAAATACCCATTCCTGTTGTGCCGTTTACACTGCAGTTTTTATTTACTATGCTGGCGGGACTTTTACTTGGAGGAAAATTGGGAGCAGTCAGTGTTTTGGTTTATATTGTGTTAGGCTTAATCGGTTTACCTGTCTTTGCAGAAGGCGGTGGGCCTGGATACATTCTAAAACCGAGCTTTGGATATATTATAGGATTTTGCATTGCAAGCTTTGTCACAGGCACTATTGCAAACAAGGTATCTGCGCCATCATATAAAAGATTGCTTGCCACAAATTTTACGGGACTTGTAATAGTTTATCTATGTGGAATGGCTTATTATTATGTTATTTGTAATTATGTTATCAATACTCCGATAGCACTATGGCCACTTATTTTATATTGTTTTATCCTGGCAATTCCGGGAGATATTGTCCTTTGCATATTAAGTGCCATTTTAGCAAAACGTTTACTGCCCATTCAAAATATAATACGAGGAGGATTTGCATATGGAAATGCTGCAAACCATAAAAAATGACTTTTTAGCCGGAAAGCTAATTGATAAAGATCAGGCACTTGCATTAGTGACTGCACCTCTGGATGAATTATGTATGGCTGCAAACGAGATAAGGTTTTTTTTTGCAGTAATTATTTCGACATTTGCACTATAATAAACGGAAAAAGTGGAAGGTGCTCTGAGAACTGTAAATACTGTGCTCAGTCATCTTTTCACCAAACCAAAGTTGACGAATACCCATTGATTGATACAAGTGAGATTGTTGCACAAGCAAAATACAATGATGAACGCGGGGTATTACGCTATTCAATTGTAACCTCCGGCAAAAGTCTTAACGATCATGAGATTGATAAGGTTTGCGAAAGTATAAAAGCAATTAAAGCACAGACAAGCATTTCGGTATGTGTTTCCTTTGGCCTATTAAACGAAGCCCAATTTAAAAAACTAAAATCTGTTGGAGTAGAGGGAATACATAATAACTTAGAAACCTCCCGGAATTATTTCCCGAATGTATGTACTACCCATACCTACGATGATAAAATATCGGCAATAAAGGCTGCACAAAGAGCAGGGCTCAGCGTATGCAGCGGTGGGATTATGGGGCTTGGCGAAAGCATGGAGGACAGAATAGATATGGCATTAACACTACGTGAGCTTGGAGTTCATTCTATACCTGTTAATATGTTAAATCCTATTCTAGGTACACCATACGAAAAAAACAAAATCCTTACTAACGATGAAATATGCAGGATTGTTGCGATTTTCCGCTTTATCCTGCCAAAGGCTTTCATCCGTCTGGCGGGAGGCAGGGGGCTTCTTACCGATAAAGGCAGGAAATGCTTTCTTTCAGGAGCAAATGCGGCGATCTCAGGAGATATGCTGACGACAGAAGGTGTTTCCATACAAAATGATATGAAAATGATTGAAGAACTTGGTTATAAGGTGGCCTTGAGAAATGGGTAAAGGAATTTTTATTACTGCAACGGGAACAGATGTAGGAAAAACCTATGTGACGGCTTTAATTGTAAAAAAGCTGCGTGAGGCAGGGTATAATGCAGGTTACTATAAATCTGCACTCAGCGGCACAGAAAGGACAGAAAACGGACTGCATATAGGCGATGCTTACCATGTGAAAACAATAGCAAAACTTAATTGCGGCTGTACCGATATGGTTTCTTATGTTTATGAAACCGCAGTTTCACCACATTTGGCTGCGAAGCTGGAGGGCAATCCCGCAACATTGGGAAAAATAGCGGTTGACTATGAAAAGCAATGTTCAAAGTATGACTACATAACCGTTGAAGGCAGCGGCGGAATTATCTGTCCCATTCGTTATGATAACGAACAGCAGATTTTTTTAGAGGATATCGTTAAGGAGCTGAAACTTGCTGTGATCGTAGTAGCGGATGCCGGCCTTGGCACAATTAACTCCACAGCGCTTACTGTGTGGTATTTGCAAAGTAAAAATATTAAAGTAAAGGGTATTATCCTTAATCATTATCACGGAGGCGTCATGGAGGATGATAATATTAAGATGATCGAGGCAATCACCGATATACCTGTCATTGCACTTATCAGGAATGGTGACTCCAATATAGAAATTGATATTCATATGCTTGAAGCATTGTACGGAAAGGATGGCAATTAAAGTGGATTGGGTGGAAAAGGATTTAAAATATATATGGCATCCTTGCTCTCAAATGAAAGATTATCAGGAACTGCCGCCTATAATAATAGACCATGGCAAGGGCGTATATCTTTACGATAAGAACGGCAAGGGGTACATTGATGTTGTCAGCTCCTGGTGGTGCAACCTTTTAGGGCATTGCAACCCTAAAATAAATGAAGCAATCAAAGCACAGCTTGACAAATTGGAGCATGTCATATTTGCTAATTTCTCTCATGAGCCTGCTATTAAACTTTGTGAGGAATTGAGCAAGCTTGTTCCGAAGGGATTAACGAAGTTCAACTTTTCCGATAATGGTTCTGCCTCAGTTGAATGCGCACTGAAAATGAGCTTTCAGTACCAATATCAGACAGGTAATGCTAGAAAGACAAGATTCATGTGCCTTACAGAGGGATATCACGGTGAAACCATCGGAGCATTGTCGCTTGGCAGCATTGATTTGTATGCAAAAATTTATAAACCAATGCTGATGGATGCTATCCATATTGAAGCCCCCGGCTGTTACCGCTGCTCATACAGAAAAAGCAGGGATTACTGCAATACTGAATGCTTTGAGCATGCTGAAAAAGTATTTGAGCAGTATGCTGACCAAACTTGTGCGATAATTGTTGAACCCCTTCTGCAGGGCAGCGCAGGTATGAGGATTTACCCCGCACTTTACTTGAAAAAACTTAGAGAGCTATGTGATAAACATAATGTTTTGCTCATCGCCGATGAAATTGCCACAGGCTTTGGCAGGACGGGCAAAATGTTCGCATTTGACTATGCAGGGGTAAGTCCGGATATTATGTGCATTTCAAAAGGACTTACTGGCGGATATATGCCGATGGCTATTACCATTACTACCGATGAAATTTATGGTGCCTTTTATGCTGATTATAACGAGGGCAAAGCATTTATGCACTCTCACACTTACAGCGGCAATCCCCTTGGTTGTTCTGCCGCACTTGCTGTTTTAAATATATTGCGTGAAGATGCTATTTTGGAAAATGCTGCAAAACTAGCACAGCATCTGAGTAGAAAGCTAAACGAAGCATTACTTGACCACAAAAATATAGGTGAAATCAGGCATATCGGTTTAATCAATGCAATGGAGCTTGTGAAAGATAAAAAAGATAAAATAGATTTTGAACCCAAACTTCGGATTGGGTATCAGATTTATAAAAAGGCTTTGGAAAAAGGACTTATACTAAGACCCCTTGGGAATGTACTGTATTTTAATCCCCCGCTTATTATAAACGAAGCAGAGATTGATAAGGCGGTAGGAATTTGTGAAGAGGCGATTTGTAGTGTTATCGGTGGATGAGTTTTAAAACCTTTAGGAAGCAAGGGGACGGTTCTGTTGCTTCCCCTTGCTTTTTATTTGGTATAATATAGAAAAATGAATTAGAGCTGGTGATAATATGCTTCGCCGTGCCAGGGAAAAAAGTGAAACTGGAATTTACCATATAATGGTAAGAGGTGCCAATAGACAGGAGATTTTCCATGATGACGAAGATCGGTTAAGATTTTTGGAAACCCTTGATAGGATTAAAATTACTTCCGAAATGAAAGTTTATGGTTGGTGCCTTATGAATAACCATGTTCATTTACTGTTAGAAGAAGCAAACGAAGACATTTCAATAACGATGAAACGTTTAGGTGTAAGTTTTTTCGATAAAATATTATGAAATAAAATTACAACAGAAAAACAGATAGAGCCGGAGAATGGGAGTGCATTTTTAGCACCCTGATTTTCCGGTTTTATCTGTTTTTGGAAAGGAGCCTAAGACGGAATCGCGTGTTCATGGACTGTTTCCGAACTGCCGAATACGCTTGTCTTTTCCAATCGTTGAACGGGCTCAGCTTAACCTATAAAAATGTAATTTTTTAAAATTAACAAACTAATACTTGCGTTTTCAAAATCGATCTCATAGAATATAAATATTGAGAAAGGTTAATTTTAGAAAGGCACGGATTTATATGAAAAGATTAGAGAATGTGGTTGAGTTCGTAAGCGGTTCGCCGCAATTTAGGATTAAAGAAGCGTTTGATGATAAAGCGCCACTTTACACCTATTATGGACAACCAGATATTGAGGATGATTTGGTTGGCATTGATTCTAATCGCAGTGACCGCAAACAAGTGCGAACCTTTGATAAGGTGAATACGCTATGTCAAGGTGATGTGGTTTTTAGTTTGATATCGGGGAAGTCTACTCTAGTTGGTGCGAATCATCGGGGGTATCTATACACGCAAAACTACGTTAAGTTAGTAACTGATGAAAAGGTTGATTCAAAATATCTGGTTTACTTACTTAATGAAGATAAATCCGTTAAGAAACAGTTTCAAATGGGATTGCAGGGTTCTCAAGTTCTAAAATACACTCTGAAACAAGTGAGAGAACTTGAATTACCGGATTTGCCAATCATAGAAAAACAGCGGATTATCGGTGAACTTTATTTCAACCAATTACGGCTGGAAGCATTAAAAAATAGAGCAGCAAATTCAGAAACGACCATAGTATTAGAAAAGCTTAGGGAGGCAAGTAAGAAATGAACGAGAATCAATTCGAAACAGAACTAATTCAATACATTACCAGTGGCACAATTACCAAACCAGAGCATCTGGAAGGCATCGGCGACTTTGTTGCCAAAGAATCAAAGGTTGATTATGTAGTGAAAACGAAACTGTGGAAATATGAACCAAATATTAAAACGACGGAACAACTCTGGGATAACTTTAAGGCGATCTTGGAACAACACAATCAAAACACGCTTGACCGTCCTTTAAGTGCTGTGGAATTTAATCAAGTTAAGAGAATCATCTCCGACATTCAGACACCTTACGAAGCAGGGCAGTTCTTGTATGGCTTAAATGGTGTGTCGCAAATCGAGATTGATTTAGACGATGGACGTCATGTATTCCTTACTGTTTTTGATCAAAAACAAATAGGGGCTGGAGATACCGTTTATCAAGTGGTCAACCAAATTGAACGACCAGCGCTTATCACAGGAAAACAAAATCGTCGTTTTGACACGACTCTTTTAATTAACGGTCTGCCAATCATTCAAATTGAGGAAAAGCATGACACGCGTGATGTCAATGAAGCTCTCAATCAAATGCATCAATATGCTGATGAAAATCAATATCGTGATATTTTCTCGACTTTGCAAATTTTGGTGGCCATCACACCAAACAACGTGAAGTATATGGCAAATACTACGTCAGATAAATTTAATAAGGACTTCGCTTTTAACTGGCAACGCAAGAGTGACAATGCCATCGTGCGCAACTGGAAGGAATTTGCAGATTCAATGCTTTCAATTCCAATGGCGCATCAAATGGCTACCAACTACATGATTTTGGACGGAACAAAGAATAAACAAATGTTGAAAGTTATGCGCCCTTATCAAGTGTATGCGACACAAAATGTTATCGAGAGCTTGAAACGCGCTGATTTTGAACTTGGCATGAATAAAATTGGTTATATCTGGCACACAACTGGATCCGGTAAAACCATTACAAGTTTCAAAACTGCATGGCTTGCCAGCCGTATGCCTAAAGTGGACAAGGTGGTCTTTGTGGTGGATAGAATTGCCTTAACCAAGCAAACCAATGAAAACTACAAAGCCTATGACCCGGATGCGACAGAAGACACATTAGGCAGCATTCGAAACACAAACAATACGACTGATTTGAGCCGTAAGCTTAAAAGTAAAGACAATAGCATTGTTGTGACTTCCGTTCAAAAACTGGATACTTTGGTGAAACGTAAGACCTTTAAAGCACCGGATAAGAATATCGTATTTATCGTGGATGAAGCACACCGTTCAACAGGCGGTGACTCATTCGAGAACATTCAAAAAGCCTTTAAGAAATCTGCTTGGGTTGGTTATACCGGAACACCTATGTTTGATGAAACAACCACTGGGCTTCGAACAGAGGATATTTTTGGTCCACTATTACATGCTTATACCATTCGTGAAGCGATTGCTGACCGTAACGTTTTAGGCTTCAAGGTCGATTTTGAGACAACAATTGACGAAAAACAAATGAAAGAAAAATATCTTCCTGCCTTTTACCGTAAACACTATCCCAAATGGACTGAAGAACAAATTCAAGAGAAAATCAACAATCTCTCTCAAGAAGATATGGATGATGCGATTGAACCAAGTTTTTACGATGAAAATCCAGATCACATCAAACTGGTAGTGGAAGACATTTTCAAAAATTGGCGCAACCGTTCTAATGAAGGTAAGTATAATGCTTTGTTTACAACTCACGTGGGCGGCGGTAAAGCAAGTACGCCAATGGCGATGATGTATTTTAATGAGTTTCAACGCGTCAACGAAGAAAATAAGAAGAGCGGCGGACAGACTTTAAAGGTTGCCGTTACTTTCAGTCAAAATTCATCAAATAGTGATGGAATGCTTGCCACAAATCAAGGTTTGCACGAGGCCATTAAAGCTTATAATGCTGAATTTGGCACATCTTTTGGGATGGATGATGTTTCGGGCTATACGCAAGACGTGACTTCGCGCTTGAATAAATCTGCCACAGATAGTAACTTCCTTGATATGGTTATCGTGGTGGATCAATTATTAACCGGATTTGATGCGCCTGAACTGAACACCCTTTATGTGGATAGAACTTTGAAAGGTGCCGGGTTAATTCAAGCTTATTCAAGAACGAATCGTATTGCGGAGATGCAAGAGAAACCATGGGGACGCGTGGTCAATTACCGGTGGCCTGCGCAAAATGAGAAGTTGATGAATAAAGCGCTTGCTGTTTATGCAAATAAAGACTCAGCCATTTTATCCGAAGATGAACAACGCGAGGTGAATCAAAAAGGTGGTATCATTGCGAAACCATTTGAAGATGTGTTTAACGAAGTGAAACAAATTGTTGGGAAATTAGGTGACTTAACGACTGAATTTAAACAGTTGCCACCTTCTGAAAAACAAAAGGATCATATGCTTGATTTGCTCCGTGAATATAACAGGGGAATGGCAAAATTAAAACAATATGATCCTGATGAAGTTGATGGTGAAAAAGTCGGATTTAACTATGACAATCCAGATGAGTTAATAGAAAAGTTAGGGATGACTTCAGAGCAAGAAGTAATGTTGACAACAATCTTAACCAATGAACTTAAGTCACATATTGCTAAGGAGAAAAAAATCCCTCTTTATCAGATCGAACTGCGGATGACGCACGTGAAGGACGTTAAGATAGACTATGATTATCTTACTGAACTGGTGGAACAATTATTGAACCAAGTTCATGAAGGTAAAAATGAAGAAGCCAAAGAGACGCAAGAGAAAATTAACCATTTTGCCAATGGGTTGGATGATCGTAATTATGCGACGAAGATTATGAATGCGGCTGTCGCAATCATCAAAGGTCATTTCCCGCCGGCGGATTTTGACTTTAAGTATCCTGTGAGATTAAGCGACAGTGAACAAATTATCCAACAGGCGAACAATGTTAGTCTTGATAGAATGTTTCTTGACTTCCGAGTGAAGTGGGGAATAACGGATATTATCACAAGTGCTCAAATGCGTGAGTTGTTTAGTCGTCATCGCTACGGCTTGCAAGACTTAGATGATACCGGCCAAATCCGTGACATCATTGCTCAAGCAAGTTCTGACTATAAGACACTTGCTCATGATGAAGAAGTACAGTCATTGTCTAAAATTAAATATCGGAACGGTTTGCGTGAAGCAATTTACGAATTAGCGGATGAATTGGCGGAAAGTTAAACTTATAGAGCAAAATAGAATTGTTTTGAAATTACATAGGAGCATTCCTGTAAGGAAATAAAATGGTCTTTGAAAAAAAGAAGCACCTCCTGTAATATACTGGGTGTCGAGTTGTTCAGGCGACCCACCCCTAATTTAATCACACAGGAGGTACTTCAAAATGAATTATAAACAAAAACAACGAATTGAGCAACTCACAGAATCAACTTTGATTATTGGTGCTGATATTGCTAAATCAAAGCACATGGCACGTGTCCAGGATTTTAGGGGTATTGAGCTGGGTAATTTGCTATTAATTAAAATTAATTCCTAAATACCTGGTTTAGATATACTTGAAATTGTGAGAATGAGTGAGTAAATGCATGAAAAACTTATTTCATTGAGGGAGGATATAATGAACGAAATACAATTTTTAGTGTATGATGCCGATGAAAAGGTGGAAGTTCTTGTTCAAGATGAAACGATTTGGGCAACACAAAAAACAATCGCAGAATTGTTCGGTGTCGATAGAACATCAATTTCTCGTCATTTGAAAAATATCTTTGAGACCGGTGAACTCGATGAAAAAGTGGTTAGTGCAGAAATTGCACATACCACTCAACACGGTGCAATTGAAGGGAAAACACAGACAAAGCCAGTAAAATATTACAACTTGGATGCGATTATCTCAATTGGCTATCGTGTAAATTCGCAAAAGGCGACGAAGTTCCGTATATGGGCAACTGATGTCTTAAAAGAATACATCCAAAAAGGTTTTAAAATTGATGTTGAACGTATGAAACAAGGTGAGAACGTTTTTGGTAAGGATTACTTCCGTGAGTTGCTTGAAACCGTTCGTTCAATTCGAGCAAGTGAACGACGTATATGGCAACAAATAACAGATGTCTTTGCGGAAATTTCATACGATTATGATCAGAACTCAGATATCACCAAGAAGTTTTATGCGACAGTTCAAAACAAGTTTCATTATGCGATTACAGGGAAAACTGCTGCTGAAATTGTTTATGACAGTGCCGATAAAGACAAAGAGCATATGGGACTTACTTCTTGGAAAAATTCACCTGATGGACGAATCTTACAGTCAGATGTTGTGGTTGCAAAGAATTACCTTTCCGAAAAAGAAATTCGCAGTCTAGAACGTAACGTATCCGCTTACTTTGACTATGTAGAGCGTTTGCTTGAAGATGAAACTTTATTGGGAATGCAAGACTTTGCGACAAGTATTGATAAATTCTTAAAATTCAATCGCTATGAAATTTTGAAAGGACATGGGCATATTTCTCATAGTGCAGCTAAGAAAAAGGCGATTGGCGAATATAAAGAATTCAACAAGCATCAAAAAATAGTTTCTGATTTCGATAAAGAAATTAAGAAAATACAGGGAGAGCAGAAATGAACGAAAACAAAGAAAATGTGCCCAAAATAAGGTTCCCCGGATTCACTGATGCTTGGGAGCAACGGAGGCTCGGGGAACTCGCGGAATTCTTGAAAGGAAACGGTTATACAAAGAATGATTTAACTGAGAGTGGCTCACCAATTGTTTTATACGGTCGTCTTTATACTAAGTACGAAACTGTCATAAACGATGTTGATACATTTGTAGAGATGAAAGACAAATCTGTAATCAGTGAAGGAAATGAAGTTGTTGTCCCTGCATCTGGCGAAACAGCAGAAGATATTTCAAGAGCGTCAGTTATTGGTAAGCCTGGAATTATACTTGGGGGAGACTTAAATATCATTAAACCCAATCAAGAAATTGATCCTATATTTTTGGCTTTGATAATTTCAAACGGCACACAACAAAAAGAAATGTCAAAATGTGCTAAAGGGAAATCTGTTGTTCATTTGCATAATTCTGATTTAAAACAAATAAACTTGCTCTATCCTAAATTGGAAGAACAACAGCGAATTGGGAAGTTCTTTGTTGAAATTGACCACCTCATCATCCTTCATCAGCGTAAGTTAAATAACGTGCAAAATTTGAAGGCCGGGTTGCTTCAAAAAATGTTTCCGAAAAATGGCGAAGATTTTCCGGAAGTTCGTTTTCCAGGGTTCACTGACGCTTGGGAACAGCGTAGGCTAGAGGAAATAACCTTAAAGATTGGAAGTGGAAAGACCCCAAAAGGTGGAGGATATTCTTACGTTTTAGAAGGTATTCCTCTGATTAGATCTCAAAATATCCATGATGATTTAGTTGACTTGAGTGATGTAGCATATATCACTCCTCAGACCGATGAAGAAATGAAAAACAGTCGAGTAGTTAAGAATGATGTACTGCTTAATATTACAGGTGCTTCGATTGGTAGAAGTGCAGTATATCGCCTTTCTAGCGACTCTAACGTTAATCAGCACGTTTGTATCATTAGACCAATCGAAGGTTATAGTTCAGACTTTATTCAATTGAATTTGGCATCTCCTAAAGGTCAACAGCAGATTAATAATAATCAAGCAGGTAGCGGACGAGAAGGATTGAACTTCCAACAGATTGGCCAAATATGCTTTGTGTTTTCATCCATCGAAGAACAAGTCAAAATCAGCTCATTTTTCCGTAACCTTGATACCCTCATCACCCTTCATCAGCGTAAGTTGGAACACCTGCGAGAACAGAAGAAATCATTACTGCAACAAATGTTTGTCTAGGAGGAAAATAACAACATGAGTAATAATCTACAAACCATTACAGCAAAACTGTGGGCGATGGCAAATGAGCTTCGTGGAAACATGGATGCCGCAGAATACAAGAACTACATTTTAGCCTTTATGTTTTATCGTTATCTGTCCGAACATCAAGAACAGTATTTAGTTGAAAATAATGTTATTGATATTGCCGTTGGCGAATCGATTAATAAAGCCTATTTAGAACAAGCGAACGGGGACGATTTGAATGACTACTTAGAGGATATTTCTTCAAGTCTAGGCTATGCCATTGCACCGCTTGATACTTGGAAATCTTTAGTTCAAAAGATTGACAATAGCATGGTGATTCCAAGTGATTATCAAACGATTTTTGATAACTTCAATAAGAATGCTGAATTAAACAAAGAAGCCGCGAAAGATTTTCGTGGCGTATTTAATGATATCAACCTTGGAGACTCTCGTCTTGGTTCTTCTACAAATGAACGTGCGAAATCACTTAACCGTATTGTAAAGCTTGTTGATGGTATTGATTACAAAGGTGAAGATGGCAAAGATATTCTTGGCACAATCTATGAATATCTAATCGGTCAATTTGCAGCAAGTGCGGGTAAAAAAGGGGGAGAGTTCTACACACCTCATGAAGTTTCTAAAATTTTGGCTAAAATTGTAACGGATGGTGTAGAAGAATCGGATAATACTTTTTCGGTATATGACCCGGCTTGTGGATCTGGGTCATTGCTGTTAACCGTTCAAGCTGAGTTGCCTGGTGGAGATAAGCCGGGGGCGATTAAATTCTTTGGTCAAGAAAAGAATACGACAACATACAACTTAGCTCGTATGAACCTGATGATGCATGGTGTTTCATTTAACAACATGACTCTGTCTAATGCGGACACGCTTGAAAGAGATTGGCCTGATGGACCAGATGCAAAAGGAATTGACCGCCCGCGCTCTTTTGATGCCGTGGTTGCGAATCCTCCTTATTCTGCTCATTGGGACAATAGCGAAACGAAACTAAAAGACCCGCGTTTTAGCGAATATGGTAAACTTGCTCCTAAAACGAAGGCGGATTATGCATTCATTTTACACAGTTTGTATCATCTGAATGATACGGGAACAATGGCCATTGTATTACCGCACGGTGTCTTGTTCCGTGGTGCAGCAGAAGGTACGATTCGTCAAACCATAATTGAGAAAAACTACCTTGATACAGTTATAGGTCTACCTGCTAACTTGTTTTATGGTGTATCCATCCCAACTACGATCTTAGTATTCAGGAAAAACCGCAAAACAAAAGACATCTTGTTTATCGATGCAAGCAACGAGTTTGAAAAAGGTAAGAATCAAAATAAACTTACGGATGAAAACATTAATAAAATTATTGAAACTTACCGAAATCGTGTGGATGTTGATAAATATGCACACGTGGCATCACTTGAAGAAATCAAAGAAAACGAGTTTAACTTAAATATTCCTCGTTACGTGGATACTTTTGAAGAAGAACAGGTCATTGACCTTGATGAAGTAAATAAGCTATTACAACAGGATAAACGAGAAATCGCCGAGCTGGAGGCTAAGATCAATGAACAGTTGAAAATATTGGGTATTAATGTGTAGGAATTGATGGAAAAAGGGTCAAGGGTATTGTTGCTTGACTCTTTTTCGGCTTTCGCTTGGGAACAGCGTAGGCTCAGAGAGCTATGCGATGAGTTTCGCAGTGGAGAGTTTATTAGGGCGTCGGATATATTTCTGTCTGGTGACTATCCGGTGTATGGCGGCAATGGCCTTCGGGGATATGCAAAGGTCTATAATCACGACGGAGAATATGCCCTTATTGGTCGCCAAGGAGCCTTGTGTGGGAACGTGCGATTTTCCTCTGGAAAGGCTTATTTTACTGAACATGCAGTTGCTGTAAGGGCAAATGAGAAGAACGAAACCCGCTTCTTATATCATCTATTTGAAACAATGAATTTGGGGCAATATTCTGGTCAATCCGCTCAGCCCGGATTGGCAGTTGGCAACCTAACTGAACTGAAAGCATTGGTACCAATTAGGGCTGAACAGACTAGAATATCAGCACTTTTCACTTGCCTTGATACCCTCATCACCCTTCATCAGCGTGAGCCGTAAGCCGATGGTGATGATTAGCTTAACCCGGATAATGAGCGCATTACCAGATCAACATCTTGATTTTCAAGTTCCTGAATGATGTGGAGATACGTTTTCTGAGTCGTGGTCATACTCGCATGTCCGAGTCGTCGGGCAACACTGGCAATGGAAACACCTGCAAACAATAAAAGTGATGCATGTGTATGCCGCAAGCCGTGAATTGAAATAATTGGTACATTTGCCTTCTTGCATAAGCTCGTTAACACGGAATTTACAGTTGAATTATAGATTTTTCCTTTAGTGCGAATAAAAATCGGTTTATCTTCTTTCAGCCCTTTTAGTAATTGAGAAAATTGAATAATGGTTTGCCAGTCAAGTTGAATTTTACGCACCGATGATTGGTTCTTGGTTGGCAAGAATCCACCATCGCCTTTGTAATTCCAAGTTTTACTGATAGACAACATTTGATGTGCAAAGTCAAAATCTTTAGGTGTTAACGCTAATGCTTCTGAAAATCGCATACCCGTTTTTGCAACCAGAAGAATGAACCAGTCCCAGTTGATTTCTTGCTTCAAATTCAATTTTGTTAGCATGGTATGAAGCTCAAACTGATTCAAGTATTTTGGTTTCTTTTCACGAGGCGTTTTACCCTTGATGATTGCTTTACGTGTTGGATCGCGTTCAATCAAACCTTCATCAACGGCGTCAATGATTGCACCTTTAAGTTGATGGTGAAAATCCATAGTTGTTTGACGTTCATGTTCTGCAGCATAATCATTTAGTAATTGTTGATAAAAAATGCGTGTCAACTCACAAAGTTTCAAGTTAGGGACTAATTTGATCAACCACTGATGCGTCATCAAATATTTAGCCATTGTAACTGACCGTATAGCGCCTTCTTTGTAAACAGTAATCCAGCGTTTGTAGTACACGTGAAAAAGTTCGTTTTTGCTGGTTTCTTCTAACATAATAGTGTCCTCCCTGTGATTTATATAATTACGGCTCACGCTGATGAAGGGTGATGGATCCGTTGTAAGTGGCATAATAAAAGGGACACTTTTTTCCAGTCTAGCATCAATTCTCCTTCGTTAACAAGAGCCGAATGAAGGGAGACCTTCACGTTCGGTTCTGTGAGAGACTGGGGGTGAAACTCCCTCGGTCTACTCGACCGGATATTGTAACAAGGGTGGTAAGAAAAGACAACACCATTCTATTCAAGGGCAACCGCTATCCTTTACCGGTGGGGACAGAAGAAGCGCAGGGACGGTTCTGTTGCTTCCTTGCTTTTTATTTGGTATAATATAGAAAAATAAATTAGAGCTGGTGATAATATGCCTCGCCGTGCCAGGGAAAAAAGTGAAACTGGAATTTACCATATAATGATAAGAGGTGCCAATAGACAGGAGATTTTCCATGATGACGAAGATCGGTTAAGATTTTTGGAAACCCTTGGTAGGATTAAAATTACTTCCGAAGTGAAAGTTTATGGTTGGTGCCTTATGAATAACCATGTTCATTTACTGTTAGAAGAAGCAAACGAAGACATTTCAATAACGATGAAACGTTTAGGGGTAAGTTTTGTATGGTACTATAACCAGAAGTATAAGACAACAGGACATCTTTTTCAGGATAGATTTAAAAGTGAAAATGTAGAATCAGATAAATACTTACTAACAATAATAAGATATATACACCAGAACCCGGTAAAAGCGCACTTGGTAAAAAGAGTTGAACAGTGGCGGTGGAGCAGTTGTCCTGGGTATTATGGTGGTAAGGTTTACCCGGAAAACCTTTTAGATAATGACGTAATATTAAAAATGTTTTCAAAAGATGCAAACGAAGCCAGAGAAAAATTTAAGCAATTTAATGAACAAGAAAGTAATGACAGTTGTCTAGACGATATTATTAATGAAAAAGTAAAATTGTCCGATGAAGAGGCAAGACTGGAAATTTTGAAAGTAATCGATGGAATTGAAATAGCTCAAGTAAAAAGTTTTCCGAAAAAAGAAAGGGATCGAGTATTACAAAAGATAAAAGGGATAGAAAAAATAACACAAAGACAGGCAGCGAGGATTTTAGGGGTTTCCCCTAACCTTATATTTAAAGCCTAGCAAGGAAGCGGCAGAACCGTCCCTGTGCTTCTGAACAAAAATAAAGGAATAAAAAACTCAAAGGGGGATAAAAAATGATGGGTTGGCTTAATGTTGGCAGTCTATTGCTTGGACTTATTGCCTGGACACTTCCTGTTGTTAATCTCATGCAATATAAAAAGCGTGAGTTTAGGAATTGGAGTACTCTTTCCATTATGAGCATTATTGCCTGTTCTATTTCGTTATATTTTCAGATAATCTATACTAATTATTTAGTAAAGATTGAGGATTGGTCTGCTCTTATGGATACTAGTGGTGTTTTGGTGTTTGTAGGATCAGTTCTTCTCATCGTTACACTCTTATTAAATGTAATTACTCTAATTGTATATAATGGTAGAAAAATCAAGTAATCGTTTGAAAGTTTTCTGAAAGAAGCCAAAAGCTGGTTGATATGTTCCCGTCTGCCGATAATGTAAAAAACATTGTGGATATGTTTTCGAGAACGAATGGTTTGAAAGACATTCATTCTGTCCTTTCGAGCCACGTTGAGAGCGTGATTCTGATGCAGCGTTTTGTAACCCCGAAATAAACATGTGTCAAAAAGCCTGAACCAAGGAATTGAGCTATAAAAAATACTCCTGCATTCCAATAAAAAAGCTTGATAAAATACATGGCAATAAGAGAGTAAAAGCAAGGAAAAAGGAAAGAGAAAACAGGAGGGAAAAGCGGGGAAAAAATCTGAATTTCCCTTATCCATAACCCTAATTACCTGCATGACTTTATTTTAAATGGTGAAATTTTGTAAGTTTTGGGAACGCGGGTTTGAGGGGTGTTAGTTGGCAAGGGTTTATTTATACAGGACAGTTGTGGTTTGGAAAGCAAAAAGTGACCACAATATGTTGTAGTTTGAAAGCTAAAAAAAGGGGCTAGAATCAGAGCGAAAAACGCTCGATTTCAGCCCCTTTTTTTAGCAAAAAATACAGATGCATAATCAGATTTTTTAGATACAGTCGCCAAATGATACCAGAATCAAAGCAATAGGGTCTATCTTCCCACGGTACCTGCATACAAAAGCATTTGATTTCTGACCATTTCTGCAAGTGAAGGGGAAACTTGTTCTAAATGCCATAAGACGATGCACTGCGTATTATGTTGGGCATTTACAAGTCCTGACGCAATATTATTTACAAGGTTCTTTTTCGCTGCTGCAGAAAAGGATTCATACTTCTGAGTCGCTTGTGTGAAATTGTCTGGATTCGGGATTTCGGCACGCATAATTTCACCGGCGATATATCTGCCGTTTCCACTGGATACCATAGATGCAGGGGACCAGTTTGGCTGTTTGTTGACGGGGATATTACGAAAATCAGGGCCCAGTCTGTGACGCTGTGCATCCGAATAAATAAATGTACGTCCCTGTAGCACCTTGTCATCTGAAAATTCCAGACCAGGAAGTAAATTCGCCGGAGCAAAGGCCAATTTTTCTACCTGCTCAGCATAATTGTCCGGATTGTGGTTTAAAACCATACGCCCAACGGGGCAAAGGGGATATTGGGTTTCATCCCATACCTTGGTATCATCCAAAGGATCAAACGGAAGTATCTTTGCATCTTCAGGATTCATCAACTGTACACAAAGTTTGTATTCGACGGCCTTTCCTTTTGCTATACTATCATACAGGTCACGTCCGGCAATGTCAGGGTCTTGGCATGCCAGCCACTGAGCCTCCTGTTGGTTAATGTACTCCGCCCCCGCCATGGGGAGCCAGTGGTATTTCACATAGTGGCGAACACCCTGTGCATTTCGCCAGACATAGGTGCTCACACTATACCCTGGGATATGGCGAAAGCTTTTGACCGTTCCCAAATCTGAAAAAAACCATATCAGCATATTCGTTGCCTCGGGATACTTGGCAAACAGACTCCAAAGCCGTTCCGGATCAGTCAGGTTATTCACGGGCGAAGGCGAAAGATGGCTGATTACATCTGGTACACGAATTGCATCGCGTACAAAAAAGACAGGGAGATGATTGCAGAGCAGATCAAACATTCCCTCATTGGTATAAAACCTGGTGCTGAATCCCCGCACATTTCTGGAAGTGTCCGGCGTTCCCTGATTGCTTGCAGCAAGAGAGAAACGTACCGCCACCGGCACCTGTTGATTGGGCATTTGCAAAAATCCGGCTTTGGTATATTTCTTCATTGAGTGAGTGGTGCAAAAATACCCAAAAGCGCCATATCCTTTTGTATGTATGCGCCGTGGCAGCGTAGTGGAAAATACAAAAGTTTCCAAGGTTTCATGTAGAACGGTGTCCTGCACAAGGACAGGGCCTCGAACACCCACCGTCTGGGAATGGGATACATCCGAGTTCTTTGTTTTTGCAGGCTTTACGTTTGCGGCAGCCATCGGTTTACTGTTCTTATCAGCATCCGGAAGAGGCGATTGAGATTGATTGTGATTGATCGGTTCGCTTTGCCTGCCTGTCGTACACTGGGTATTTTCTTTCTCTGATTGAAACTCTTTGTTATTATTGTTCATTTATAAGCCCTCCAAAGCGTGTCAAAAATACGAAAATAATATAATACAGTGTATTCACAAACTGGCACATCCGATGTCTGCCATTTATTGCCTGAAAGCAAGAAGACCGCAAGGCCAGGTCATTTTCCGTGAAAATTCGATTGTTGATGTAAGATAATGATAAACAGAAATTTGATGAAAGGAAATATCATGAAGTATCTAACAAAGGAATGGTATGAGTTGTGTCAACGGACAGGACTCCATTTTGGTATGAAGGTGCATAAAGGTGCTAATGTTTATGACGAAGCACTCTATTTGCGGCTTTATAAAAGAAAAGAGAAGGAATTTGTAAAATTACAGCATGAGATTTACCACGTTGACCCCCGTTTTATGTTGGAACAAGATGGATGTACGCTTGTACCTCTTGATAAATTTGCAAATGGGGGAGAGATAAACGAAGGGGATAAAGTGGTTTATCGTATGTCGTCCGAAGAAAAAGATCGCATTCAGAAGTTGATAGCGGAGTACGATGTTCGTCCGCCGTTCGATGAGAAAAAATGCAGAGCAGAATTTCGCTCTATTCAGGAAACGGTAAAAAAAGAAACGGTCGATAAACTGCCTCATGAACTTTATCAACAAATTGCAGATGTGCGCGTTTTCTCCCTGGGTTACTGTACCAAGGAAATTCTGAGTCAGCTGAAAAGTCTCAGCAAAGAGAACGAAAAGAAAATGAACCGGATTTTAAACGAGTATTCCAAAGCACAGCAAGGGGAGCGCATTCCTCAAATGATCAGAGAAAGATTTGGTTTTCACGATTGCGAGGTGATAGAGTTTACAGTTCGTAAAAAAGATGTTGTCATGCGGCTCGATACACGGGGAGGATTCACCAATTTTAATATGATTACTTTTGCTGCGTCTGAAATTATAAAACAGGAAGACTACATTGTGGGGAGTACTTGGCTTTATGAGGAGCTATATCGCACGGAAAACGGTTATGAGGCCCATATACTTTTTGCAGGTGAAGGAATGCCCGAGCTTGTTATTCGTTGTAAGGATATAATTGTCAACGAAAAATAAAGGGGTTTTAGCTGAAAAAGCCATTACTAAATTCCAATTTAACGGTGAATTGATTACCTTACTCAGTGGGTTGGGTGGATTAAAACACCCCTCCTGATGGAGGAATAAGGATATAATTTTTTAGTTGTAGCTTTGGCGGTGTTACCCCCTAACCGATGGTCAGGGGGATTTTTATTTAGGGGGCCTGACAACACACAAATAACCAATATGCGAAAAAAGGAATTTTGTGATATAGTTGTAAATTGTATTAAGAACATTTGAAAGGTTCGCCTACTCTAAGAAATGCTAGTGAAAATCAAACCGATAACAAGCAAGATAAGGAGTTACCCATATGGAACAACAACCCAAAAACAATTGCTATTATTTGGGGAAACTTTATCCTGTATATATAAAACTAGATCCTTCAATTAAAAAGATAACTGTACAATGGGATGGCAAAGCATTTATATGCACCAGCCCACAAGAGGGAGATAGAGGTCTGACAGATGCTCTTCAGGCCTTTTATACAAGAGAAAGTCGGAAATTAATTGAAAAAAGATTAAGATTATACCAACCAAGCTTTAAAGTAAAATACAAATCCTTCTCCATAGAAAATCACCCAAACAAATGGGGAAGCTGCAGTTCAAATAGACATTTAACCTTCCATTGGAGATTAATCCTGTTTCCCCTCGATGCAATTGATTATGTTGTTATTCATGAGCTCTGCCATCTAATACATATGAATCATGACCGTTCCTTTTGGCGATTGGTAGGCAAAATTTGTCCAAATTACAAAGAAGCGATGGCTATTTTGGGGACGGAAAAAACGAGAGAGGTGTAGGAGAGATAAAATAAGGTAGCTTCATAACGGATAAGATAGAATAAACGTCTTAAGGGAAAGAGTGAATAAAGGATGAAAGCAAGTTTTAGTAATTATCAATTGAGTAGTGAGTTATTAAAGGCCATTAGGATGTTGAATTATAATAGCCCCACCAGGGTTCAACAAGAAGTTATACCAGCTGTCCTAGAGAAAAAAGATATCATTGTAAAATCCCAAACAGGAAGTGGCAAGACGGCAGCCTTTGCTATTCCAATTTGTGAATTGGTGGATTGGGAAGAAAATAAACCGCAAGCATTGGTGATTGTACCAACAAGAGAACTTGCTATCCAAGTTAAGGAAGATATTTTTAATATCGGTAGATTTAAAAGGGTCAAAGTACCTGCGATTTTCGGGAAAACACCCTTCTATCTGCAAGAAAAGGAACTTAAACAAAAAAGCCATGTGGTGGTTGGCACACCGGGGCGTATTATCGATCATATTGGAAGAGGAACCTTTGATACATCAAAAATTAAATACCTTGTAATCGATGAAGCCGATGAAATGCTTAATATGGGTTTTATAGAGGATTTGGAAATAATAATTAGAAGCATACCGACAGAGCGTGTGACGATGTTATTATCAGCTACCATGCCGAAAGATATAGAAACCTTGTGTGAACAATATATGAAAAATCCGATACACGTTGAAATAGAAGAAAAAAATTCATCGATCGATAGGATTTATCAGGCAAGATATATCATTGAAGAAATAGAGAAGATAGACCTTTTAAAAGATGTAACAATAATCGAAAACCCCGATAGTTGTATTATCTTTTGCAATACAAGGCAAACAGTAGATGCGGTTTATGATGAACTATCAAATCTGAAGTATAACTGTCAGAAGATTCATGGTGGAATGGAACAGCAGGATAGATTGCGGATAATGAAGAATTTTAAGCAAGGTTATTTTAGATATCTGGTAGCAACCGATGTTGCCGCTAGAGGATTAGACATAGATAATATTTTCCTGATCATTAATTACGATATTTCCCAAGACAGTGAAAGCTATGTGCATAGAATCGGTAGAACGGGACGTATAAGCAGAGAGGGTAGAGCAATTACTTTTGTAACAAGAGATGAAAGTAAATTTTTAGCAGATATACAACGATATATTGGAAAAGAAATTCCTTTGAAAGAAAGACCAGAAAAAGAAACGATAGATCGGTTCAAACAGGAATTTAATAAAAAAATGAATACTAGGCCCAAATTTAAAGAAGAAAAAGGTGCACCCTTAGGCAAAGAGATTATGAAGTTACATATAAACGCAGGTAAGAAAACGAAGATGCGGCCAGTGGACATTGTGGGTACCCTTTGCAATATCGAGGGTATGACAGCGGAAGACATAGGAATAATCAACATCCTTGATATATCTACCTTTGTTGAAATATTAAATGGTAAAGGAGAATTTGTTTTCCAAAAATTACAAAACATGAATATCAAGGGAAGACCTCGCAAAGTCAGTAAAGCGGAGAGGTAGCCATCCTGTGCATGAGCGAACCCTACCAGGGTGAGTAAATTCAAAACGAATAGAAGGTTTTAAAAGTAAGCAGTAGCTATTTGGAGGTTTATGATGATAAAAGCTTATTTAGTAGGAATATCAACTTCATATGAGAATGAGGATATACAAATTCTTTACCGCATCTATAAAGATGAAGAACGAATATCTGAAAAAAAGATCCTCAAAGGATATCAGAAGCCATCGGTGGTAAGTCACGTTGCCTTACTAACACTTTTGAAGGAATTAAAAAAACATATAAAAGATGAGATAATCATTGTCATTAATGATGCAGCATTAAATGAGCAAATTAGGGGGACAACCACAACAAAAAAAGCGGAAGTCTTAAAAATGGCAAACAAAGTTAGAGAAGAACTAAAAAAATTTAATCATTCCGTTACGGTTAAAGATGTTAGTGGAAATCATGCAGAGTTAATGAAATGGCATGATGAGTTGAATTTTGGATTTTGAGAAAGTGTGTGTTGCGTTGCGCAGTCTTATTAAGTTTATTTGACGATGGCAGAAGAAATCCGGTATATACTAACCCTTATTTGAAGGTAACATTGAAACAAATGTCATGCTCGTAGAGAGACTGACTCGGTTGGCGGAGGAAAAGCAGGTAACGGTGTCTCAGCTTGCTTACGCATGGATGCTATCAAAAGGACAGGATATCATCCCCTTAATCGGTGCCAGCAAGGTAGCTCATTTTCAGGAAGCGGTAGAGTCCTTAAAGATCAATCTCAGCGAAGCAGACATCAATCGTATAGAGAACGCGATACCGGAAGCTGAAATTGCGGGAGCCAGTTTTCCGAATATGCAATTCAAGAATGGGCGCGTGGTTCGGAAGTGAGATGTTAAACGGATAGAGGAATGTGGTGTTGCTGTCAAGGCAAGACGGCGGCTGAAAGGCTGATTTATTAGGGTTTAGGGATATAGCAAAACGGCATGGTTAGTTGAAAAACTAGTTTGGCCGTTTTATTTTTGTTGCATGGAGCCTATCCACGGGTGAAAAATATAGTCAATTTAAGGTTATGCTGGGTTAGGAGGGTCATCGACACAGACACGGGGAGATTATCTGCAAGAGGGATCGTCTAAATAGATTTATTTTATACCTTTATCTTTATTCTTTCCATCATAGAATTATAGAAAAAGGGTACGAGGGGAGTTTAGCTTTGAGTGAGGTAATCGCTTTAGAAATAAAATTTAATTTTAATGGCAGTGAGAATATTATTTATCCGGTCATTTTGAGTGATGAATCGGAAGTTATTTTAATCGATTGTGGATATCCAAATTTTTTGCCTTTAATAAAAAAAGCTGCACAAGAAAAGGGAATTGATAGTAGTAATTTAAAAACAATAATGATTACTCACCATGATTTTGACCATATGGGAGCTTTGGCAGATTTCAAAAGAGAATATCCACATATTAAAGTTTGTGCATCAATCGATGATGAGCCGTATATAAGTGGTGCGAAAAAGTCATTACGGTTACAGCAAGCGGAAGCTATCTATGAACTACTTCCAGAAGACCAGAAGGAAGGTGCCAAGTGTTTTCACCGGCTTCTCGAATCAATAGAAAATGTTAAGGTAGATCTTTGTGTAAAGGATAAAGATTTTTTTCCCTGGGCCGGAGGCATCGAGGTAATCGCTACCCCGGGTCATATGCCAGGACACATCTCGATTTATGTAAAAGAAAGTAAAACGTTGATTTCCGGAGATGCATTAGTCGTAGAGGATGGGAAACTTCTGATTGCCAATCCACAATATACCCTGGATATTGTGGAGGCAAAAAAATCAATAAAGAAATTATTGAATTATCAAATCGATAAAATTGTTTGCTACCACGGTGGTGTATATACCAAAGATATCAAGGAGTCACTACAAAGTATCTTATAATGTCAAGTATACAGTGAGAATAGAAAGAAGGTAGGGGCGGGATTGATATTTCCCACTGGTAAGGGGAGGTCAGGGTATGCTTATTCGCCGAGATGTAAAAGTAACGGAAGAAGATGCGTGGTGTTTTGGAAATGCTTCAGGTTTAAGGTTAAGGGACAGTTTGCCGATAGGGTCGACTGTCCCTTAATTTCTCTCAGAGAATTTATTGCTTAAAATCTTTACGATTGACGAAATTGATCTTTATATTTGTGTGTAAAAGACTATCGATATTCAGAAAATCTTAAGATTTTCATAAGTAAAAAGCTACAAGATGGATTTTTGCTTCGCGGTATAATAATTATGGGGATATATACTTAAAAGAAAGAAGATGACGCTTTTGGCTGCAAATATTTTAATCGTTGATGATGAACAAGCTATTGCCGATTTGGTTGAAGTTTATTTGAAAAATGAGAACTATCATATCTTTAAATTTTATAACGGCAAGGATGCCCTTAACTGTATTGAAAATGAAAAACTAGACCTTGCCATTTTGGATGTCATGCTCCCCGATGTAGACGGGTTTTCAATCTGTCAGCAAATACGGGAAAAGCATAATTTTCCGGTTATCATGCTGACAGCCAAGGAAGAAGAAATCGATAAGATTACCGGGCTGACATTAGGTGCAGACGACTATATCACTAAGCCGTTCCGCCCTTTGGAACTTATTGCCCGTGTCAAGGCGCAGCTCCGAAGATTTACCAAATATAATTCTGCGGAGCCAAACCAGGAAGAACACTTGATTGCCTTTTCCGGCTTGGTATTGGACATGAAGACCCATGAATGTACGTTGAATGAAAAAAAGCTATCCCTCACTCCTACAGAATTTTCCATTCTTTGGGTCCTTTGTTCCAATCGCGGACGGGTGGTCAGTTCGGAAGAATTGTTCCATGAGGTATGGGGAGACAAGTATTTCAGCAATAGCAATAATACAGTAATGGTTCATATCAGGCATTTAAGGGAAAAAATGCACGACAGCGCGGAACATCCTAAATATATCAAAACGGTATGGGGGATTGGCTATAAAATTGAAAAGTAAGAGAGGTAAAAGAAGGAACGATTATACAAAATTAAAAAGCAAAGTATTTTTTCGAATGCTCCTGATTACAGTTGCCGCCGCTGTGACTGTTTATCTATTGCGCTATATCCTGCATGGACAGATCGGAAATCGTATCGTTCGATTTTTAGTCAAGGCTTTTCATTTTAACAATTCGGACGCACAGACAATCTACCAGTTGGTGATTCGCAACAATATGGACATAATCCTTTTTGTTGTAATCCTAATATTTTTTGTGATATTGCTTAGATTTTCACTTTCTTGGTTTACGAAATATTTCGATGAAGTCAGTGCTGGAATGGATAAACTTGCTGAGGAATCCGATGCTGAAATTACATTATCACCGGAATTGGATTTTATGGAAAATCAGCTTAATCAAGTAAAAAACAATTTGGAAAAACAAAAGAAGGCTGCTCTTGATGCGGAGCAGCGCAAAAATGATTTGGTAGTTTACTTGGCTCATGATATAAAGACACCCCTGACCTCTGTCATCGGATACTTAAGTCTTCTGGATGAAGCTCCCGATATGCCTTCTGAACAGAAGGCAAAATATGTCGGTATTACCTTGGAAAAAGCTTATCGATTAGAGCAGCTCATCAATGAGTTTTTTGAGATCACAAGATTTAATCTTCAAACAATTGTTTTGAATAAAAAGAAAATCAATTTACAGTTCATGCTCCAGCAGATGGCAGATGAATTCTATCCAATGCTGACTCCGCAGGAAAAGCAGGTGTCCGTCAATGTGCCTGACGGCTTAACACTGTGGGGAGATGCCGACAAACTGGCCCGTGTGTTCAATAACATTCTGAAAAACGCGATAGCCTACAGTTATGAAAACAATGTCATTGACATTTCTGCTGTACAACAGGACAAAAATATTGTTATAACTTTTACGAATCAGGGAAATCCCATCCCGCAGGCAAAGCTTGAAACTATTTTTGAAAAATTTTACCGATTAGATTCTGCACGTTCCACAAATACCGGTGGAGCAGGGTTAGGTTTGGCAATCGCACAAGAAATTGTCACGGCTCACGATGGAACCATCTCTGTGGAAAGCAACACAGAAAATACGATATTTACAGTAAAGCTTCCGTTATAAGAAAAGCTTAAGAAATTCATAAGATGGAATTCAAACATCGCTCCTTGTTCTATGGTTAAGTAATATCAGCACAGAATAAGGAGTTGTTTTATTATGGTACGAAAGGTAAAAAAGAAAAGGTCCGGCATACGCATATTTGTAGCACTTCTGTTGATGGTTGGAATTGCTGCTTTTGTTTATAAAGCCATCGATCCTGCTGTTTCCATACCTCCCGACAAGCTGAACAGTCCGAATGCGATTCTAATCCGTTTAAAAGATCATACCATCCTAATGAAAAAAAACAGTGAAGAAAAAATCTATCCTGCTTCTTTGACTAAAATGATGACAGCCATTGTTGCGATAGAAAATTTACCTAATCTGAAGGGGGAAATCAAACTTACCCATTCTACGTTTCAGGGGCTGTACAAAGCAGATGCATCAATGGCAGGTTTCCAGCCGGGTGAGCAGGTCAGGGCAATCGATCTGTTATACGGAGTAATGCTGCCGAGCGGTTCGGAGTGCTGTATTGGACTTGCGGATCAAATTGCGGGATCAGAGCAGAATTTTGTAAAATTAATGAATCAAAAGGCGACAGATCTTGGCATGCACAACACACATTTTGAGAACTCAACCGGGCTTCACAATGAAAACCATTATACAACAGTCAAAGATCTGGCTATTCTTCTAAGCTATGCTTTGCAAAATGATACTTTTCGGGAGATTTTTACTTCACCCCGTCATGCCACAGGGCCTACGAATAGGCACCCTCGCGGGATAACCTTTCACAGTACCCTGTTTGAAGACCTCAACAACCAAACCATGATTGGTGGAGAAATTTTAGGGGGAAAAACGGGCTATACCAATGAGGCCGGTCTGTGTCTCGCGAGTCTTGCCAAAGTGGGTAAGCAAGAATATATTCTGATTTCAGCTGGTGCAAAAGGAGATCACCATTCGGAACAATATAATATTACCGATGCCTTAGCTGTATACAACAGCATCAGAAAATAATAAGTTCTTCATAAGAATTTATTAAGATTTTGATAAGTTAAAATTCCAACATCGCCTGCCTGATTTCGGTAAGATGAGATTGCCGAATCGGACAGGCTTTTAACATTTCTGAAAGGATCCATCACGATTAGGGTGGTAAAGATGAGAACTGGAAAATTAAAAACGAATAACGGCTGCCTGGCCTGGCTTTTCCTTGGGCCCAGCCTGCTGGGTTTTTCTCTTTTTTATTTGCTCCCGTTTGCCACCGGCTTTTACTATTCACTGGTGGACAGTCCCATTAACGGTACTTTTGTTGGATTACATAATTACGGCGCTTTGTTAAAAAACCCGAGCTTTTTATCCGCTCTGGCGAATACAGCCAAGTTTACTTTAATCTGTGTACCTCTTAATATGATTCTCTCCCTGGGAGTGGCCTTGTTATTGAACCAAAAATTACCGGGCCGGAACCTGTTTCGCACCATCATGGTAACTCCTTTGGTGGTACCAGTAGCTTCAATAGTTTTAGTCTGGCAGGCTTTCTTTGATTTGAACGGCGTTTTAAATTTCCTGATCCAGGCCCTGGGTTACCCGTCTGTGGACTGGATGAAAACCAGTTGGTCCAGAATGGTAGTGCTGGTGATTTATCTATGGAAGAACATTGGTTACAGCGTCATCCTGTTTCTGGCCGGATTACAAAATATACCGGCTGAGTACTACGAAGCGGCCAGGATCGACGGGGCCAGCCGCCGGCAGGAATTTTTCCGAATAACTCTGATTTATTTGACCCCCACGACTTTTTTTGTTTTTGTTATCTCGATGATCAATTCATTTAAAGTGTTTCGGGAGGCGTATCTTATCTCCGGAGAATATCCCCATAACAGCATCTATATGCTGCAGCACTACATGAACAATATGTTCATGGCTCTGGATTACCAAAAATTGACTTCCGCGGCCTTCATAATGGCTGCTTTTATCGTGGCCATCGTTTTACTGCTTTTTATCGTAGAGAGAAAGATCACCAACATGATTAATTAGAATCCCAGGAGTCAGAAGTGTAACGTAAAAACATTTTTCATGGGTAGTAACAAACTTAGAACCGGCGATAGGGGTGTGTGTGTTGAAGCGTAACCACCGAATAAAAAATATACTCCATCTTACAGTTTTACTGGTACTGGCTGTCCTATTCATGTTTCCCCTGGCTGTAACTGTCACCAATTCATTTATGAGTGAACAGGAAATCGCCGATAATTATGACCCGGTGACGGACAAAAACTTAAGCAGCTATAACGGTGACACCGCGAATCACTTCGCCCGATTCCAGCTTATACCCGAAGTGGTGGTGCTGAAGCAGTATTATAACGTACTCATCAAAAAGACCCAGTTTCTTTTCATGTTTTGGAATTCCGTGCTGATTACCTTCCCTATCGTCATTGGGCAAACGATTGTTGCAACTCTGGCTGCCTATGCCTTTGCCAAACTGAAGTTTAGAGGCAGGAATTTCTTGTTTTTTTTGTATATCCTTGTGATGCTGATGCCATTTCAGGTAACCCTTGTGCCCAATTATTTAATGGCCGGCCAGTTGGGCCTGCTTAATAGCCACTGGTCCATTATCTTTCCCGGCATCTTCAGCACCTTTGGCGTATTTCTTTTAAAACAGTATATGGAGCAAATACCGGACTCCTATATTGAAGCAGCCCGGGTGGATGGAGCCAACCAGCTTCAGATTTTCCTCAAAATCATCGTGCCCATGTCCAGGGCCGGCATAGCAGCCATGGCCATACTTGTTTTTATCGATAACTGGAACATGGTCGAACAGCCGTTGATTTTTTTACAGGATGCGGCCAAACAGCCTCTTTCACTCTATCTTTCCAGAATCATCGACGGTGAAAAAGGCTTGGCCTTTGCCGCGTCCACTTTATATATGATGCCGGCGCTGCTGAACTTCCTTTACGCCGAAAAATATTTGCTGGAAGGGATCCGGCTTTCCGGAATCAAAGGCTGAGCAACGGGTGCCTTGCTTTTGTGTCGCTGTACTAGGTCAGGAAGGGAGACAGGAAATTGGGGAATGAAGCAATTGCAGATGATGCGCAAAGAAAAAAGTTGACCGGAAAGTTGAGCCTGCTGTTCCTAATGGCAATGATCGGGTTAACTTTCTTTTCCAATACAATTAATAACTTTGCTTTGCCCAGAGTCCAAACGGTCCGGCCGACCAACGGGGCGTTAATCAAAGAAGTATTCGGTGAAGGGACAGTCGAGGTCAAATCAACCCGGGAGGAATACGCTGACTCCAATTTACGGGTAAAGGAGGTTTTGGTGGAGCAGGGGGACAGGGTTAGCAAAGGCCAGCCCATCATCATTCTGGACGTGAACGAACTGAAGTCGAATTATCAGGATGAACAGGCCCGCTACCGGCAGCTGCAGCTGTCCCTGGTTGGGGCCCGGGAAGAGCAGGCGCAAAAACAAAGGGATTACGATAACCTGAAGTACCTGTTTGATCATGCAGCCGAAACGGCGGTAAACCTGCAAAATGCCGAAAAGAACCTGGCGGACGCGCAAAGAAACTGTGAGGACATTCAGCTTAATCTGGAAATACAGGCCAGAAAGGTGGATACCCTGGCCAAACAGGTGGCAAACAACGGCGTGTATACAGCGCCCGTGGACGGCATAATCACCGAACTGAATTTCGCCGAAGGGTCTAGGACCAATAACTCCCTGCCCCTGTTTAAATTGGCTGATCTACAGCAGGGGTTCCGGCTGATCGTGCCAATTGACAATGATTTGGTTGATTACGTCAAACCCGGCGATACGGTGAGTGTTACTATTCTCTCCCTGGGGGATAAAAAAACCGAGGGAAAAATTGACAAAATCGCTGAAAACAGCCAGCACAACGGGGATGAGAAGGATTTGTGGATTGACGTGTCTCTGGAAGGTCTGACAGGCGGCGAAAAGGGAGAAATTTATTTAAGCAAAAAAACAAAGCCTTACGCTGCCCTCGTACCGAACAGCGCAGTTTATGACGACAGCAGCGGCTCCTATATCTTCGTTCTGGAATCAAGAAAAGGACCTTTGGGTACGGAGAACTATTTGCAAAAGGTGGAAGTAAAGGTGGCAGACAGCGATAATGAAAAGTCTGCTCTCACAGATAGGGTGATGGGCGAAGTGGTGAGGCAAAGCAATAAACCAGTGGAGGACGGAGAGCGAGTTTTGAAGGAGGCGGCAAATTGAAACCGGCCCAATCAGCCTATCCGGCCTATCTTATGCTGGCCCTGGGCCTATTGGTTTTAACCTGGAGCACCGTCCTGGGGTCATCCCTGCCCGCTAAATTGGCAGAGCTTGGCGGCCCGCACAAAACCGGCAAAATCACCGCCACCCGGCTGAGCAACTCCAATCAGCCGGAAAAAGACTCTTTTTCCCTGCAAGACATGAGGCAGCTTACCCAATACAACCTCCGGGACGATGATCTGGCTTACGCCATGGAGGCTTCAACTTCTGCCGCCTATCAAAAGAACCAGAGTCAAGCTCAGGTGCTGGGGGTGAATGACAGGTACGATCAATTCCATCAAATAAACCTGCGATCAGGCCGCTTTTTAACTTTCGAACAGGAAAACCAGCAGGTCGCCGTGATTGATGAAGATCTGGCCCAGGCTCTTTTTCGGAACTGCAATGTGGTGGGCCGGAAAATAGAACTGTATGGCCGGGAATTTAAAATAACCGGGGTGGCCGGGGCTGACCATTCCCTGATCGGGACCCTGACGGACAGGGGATACGGCACAGTGTACATACCGGCAAAAAAGCTGTTGGAACTGGAAGCGGATTCCCGAATAACCTCATTGGCAGTGGCAACAAAGGATGCCGGCACCACGGGCCGCAATACCGCTGTTTTGGAAACGGCCCTGACTTCCATCGGTCAGGCCCCCGCCAACTACAAAATCATCGATTATAACGTGGCGGGTTTCCTGCTGGAACAAGAGAACCTGCTGCGCAATTTCGTGGCGGGGACGGTGGCAATTGTGATGCTTTTCGGCTTGCTCAGGCGAAAAATAGGAGGTATTTATCGCTTCTGTCGCTTGCGACTCCGGGATAAATATTGGTCGGAGATGATCAAGGGGGACGCCGCCAGGCTTATGCTTGGTATGGCGGAAATAGTAGCGCTTGTTGCAGTGATGCTTTTGTTATGGAAATTAATTAGATTTACCTTATATATTCCGCCGCAAAACATACCCAATGAACTTATTGATGTTTCATTTTGGGCCGACCGCTTTAAAAACGGGATTCAAACCGGGCTGCAAAGCGCCGGATATGTAGCGCCGCCCGGAGAAGTTCAGTTGAATATCCTTCATACCATCCAGAACTGGAACTTGTTTTTAAACATCTTTCTTGGTTGGCCGCTGTTCTTGCTGGGACTTTACCAACTCAAGCTGTTAGGGGAAAAACTGCTCAAGGTTGCAGTGTTTTGCAGCGTTTTCACGCTGGTCGCCTTAGGTCTGGGCACCGCCTTGCTGTGGATAATAAAAATGCCTCCGATCATCGAGACCAAGGAGGTGTTGCTGGTATTCAGCTCTATATTTTTAACCGTGGTTACAAAAAAGGTCAGGGGACACACCTGTTGAAGCTTGGGCATTTCTCTGGGGACAGGAATGTCCCCAACTAATAGGAGGGCAGCGGATGGCGAGTTTATATCTGAAAAATCTAGCTAAGACCTACTCCGGCAGGGTTACGGCAGTCAGGGATTTTTCTCTGGAAATAAAGGATCAAGAATTCTTAATCCTAGTGGGTCCCTCCGGCTGTGGCAAAACAACCGTTTTAAGGATGATTGCCGGGCTGGAGGAAATTTCAGCCGGTGAATTATATATGGATGACCGGCTGGTTAATGACGTGGCTGCCAAGGACCGGGATATCGCCATGGTTTTTCAAAATTATGCTCTTTATCCCCATCTGTCGGTCTATGACAATATGGCTTTTGGACTTGAGTTGAGAAAGTTACCCAAGGCTGAAATTAGGAAAAATGTAGAGGAAGCGGCCAGGATTCTGGCCCTTGAAGATCTTCTGAAACGCAAACCCAAGGAACTTTCCGGTGGGCAAAGGCAAAGGGTGGCCCTGGGACGGGCCATTGTCAGGAAACCCAAGGTTTTCCTGATGGATGAGCCTTTGTCCAACCTGGATGCGCAGTTGAGAACCCAGATGAGAATAGAAATTGCCAAGCTCCATAAAAATCTACAGACAACTTTTGTTTATGTAACCCATGATCAAACCGAAGCCATGACCATGGGCACCAGAATCGTGGTGATGAAGGATGGCCTGATCCAGCAAATTGACAGCCCGCAAGCCATCTATGACCACCCGGTCAATATGTTTGTGGCCGGTTTTCTCGGCAGCCCCGGGATGAACTTTTTGGAAGTTTTAATTATCGAGCAAAACGGCTGTATTTTTGCCAAACTGGCCGACGCCCTGCTGCCTGTTCCCGCTGCCGGGGGACAAAAGTTAAAAGAGCAGGGCTATCTGGACCAGAAAGTGGTCCTGGGGATAAGAGCGGAGCATCTCTGCGGCAACGGAGGGTTTTTGAACCGCCATCCCGAGTGTGCTTTGCGTGGGAGGCTGGAGTTTACCGAATTGAGAGGGGCTGAAACTTACCATTATGTAAGGATAGCCGGCAGGGAGGTGGTTGTCAGGGTGAGTCCGGAGTTGCGCGCCGAAACCGGACAGGAAGTCAGGGTGGGTTTTAATATGTCCAAGGCCCATTTTTTCGATCAAGAAAGTGGGGTGAACGTCAGTAGTCAGTCTGACTCCTAAATTCGGAATCCTTAAAGAAAAGGGGTGTTTTGATGATAAAAAATGGAGTGGTCCTAATCCTGGTTCTGGTCCTTGGCATGGGGGTATTTACCGCTGGCTGCGGCAATACTCAGGCTACCAAGGAAGATAATAATCCTAATTTCCTGACCATTGCGGTTGTGACTAAGGATGCGTACCTGGATACGGCAGTAAAAAAGTTTGAGGAACTTCATCCCGGCGTTCGTGTGGAAGTGAAAGAATACACCGCCAGTACTTCGGAAAAAGGTGAAGGTGTCAGGGCGGCAGATCCCGGCGATATTGAAAAATATGTCACGGCGATGAATACCCAGCTCATGTCCGGCCAGGGCAGCGATATCCTTTTATTAAACAACCTGCCCTATCAGACCTATGCGGATAAGAATCTTTTAGTTGACTTGGGCGGGCTGATGCAGTCGGATCAAAGCTTCGACAGCGGCAAATACTACCAAAATATTTTTAAGGCTTTAGAATATAAAGATAAACTATATGGGCTGCCGATTAATATCGGTATCGATATGATTGCCGCCGATAAAACCTTACTGGCTGATTCCCAGGTGCAAATCGACGATAGCAGCTGGGATTGGAACGATTTTGTCAAGACGGCGGAAAAGGTCATTAACGACAAGCAAAACAAGGAAAGCCAGGAGATGTATGCCTTGGCCGGGATGGATGAAAGAAGACTGATTGCGACTTTGGTTAAAGAAAACGATGGCAGCCTGGTCGATATGGAGAAGAAAACAGCCAATTTTACCGGCCAGGAATTTCTTGATTTACTGAACCTCAGTAAATATCTGATTGACCACAAACTGGTTAATACGGATACAGCCCAGACCAACATTATGGACATGGCCGCCCGGGGTAAGCTTGTTTTTAATTTCACTTCTCTTAGTGGGTTTTGGGACCTGCAAGTGGCCAAGGCGATTTTCAGCGAGGGTGTTCAGCTTTTAAAGCCCCCCGGAAACGTGTTCTTTTCCACGGATGCCATGTATGGGATCAGCAGTAAATCAGCCAATCAAGAACTGGCCTGGGAATTTTTGAAATTTTTGGTCTCGGATGATATGATGACTCAGGGAGGAATGCCGATTAATAAGAGTGTGCTGCCCCAGATTGCCCAGAATTTCACCCAGGCTATCCAAAAAAATGGTGGGAGAATGAGAATTAAGGACAACGGCATTCCAGCTCAAGCGATAACACTGCAACCCCCCACCCAGGAGGATGTGGATTATATGGAAAACCTGCTGAGTCAAGCGAACGTCTACATCGGAACGGACCAGGAGATTATTTCCATTGTTCAGGAGGAAACCGCGGCCTTCTTTACGGGACAGAAGACAGCAGAAACGACTGCCCAGTTGATTCAGGACAGGGTGAGCACATATTTAAATGAATAATTGCAAGGGTTTTTAAGAGACCTTGAAAAACCAATACACTCGTTAGTGGTATGTTTCGGTACTAGGTTCCGATTAGAAGTATGGAGGGGGATTGTTTTGCCGGGCGGCAGTACATAACCCGAGTTTCCACATGTAGCCCTCTTCGATGAAAGGAGCCAGTTGTTGCAGTGTGAACAACTGGCTCCTTTCCGGGTGCCTGTGCGGCGTAAATTTCTTTGCTAAAAAGCATCAAGCATTAACAAGTCTTGATAAGTTAAACGGTTTCCTTCACACCCCGTATTTCCTAGTATGATAAGCAACGATCGAATAGGATGAGTTATTATGGGAAATTTTATTGCAAGATACGCGTCATGTGGAGTGCGTGGGAAGGATAGAAAGAAGGGGTTGAATTCAATAATGATTATGCAGCGATATTTAGCGGCAGCAACCTTGCTTTTGCTTATCATACTTGTTTTATCTCGTACTTTCCAAATGAAGAAGCTAGGGATAAAAGCAATGAAGTTTGGTGAGGCGGATAAAAAGGATTTCTTGATTCCTCCATTTGCATTGTTATTTTATTATCTTGTAATTGCAAGTGCATTTGATCTTCCTAAACTTGGTGTCGAATTATTTAATAATGAAATCATTGGCTGGCTGGGCATAACATTCTGCGGGATTGGTATTTTACTGTTTGTTTATGCCTTGATTTCATTTGGCAATAGTTTTCGTGTGGGCATAGACGAAGAACACCCGGGCGAACTAATAACCACAGGCGTTTTTTCGATTAGTCGCAATCCAATCTATACTGCATTTGGGCTAATACTAATGGGGGTATTTTTGATTATTCCAAACTGGATCTTCTTGATTTATATGGTGGTTGGAATTTGGCTTTTTAATCGTCAAATTCGGCTTGAGGAAGAATCGTTAAAAAGGATATATGGGGAAAAGTACCGAGAATACTGTAAAAAAGTTCGAAGATTTCTTTAATCGAGCCTAATTCAGTTAAGAATGCATCATAGACCCACAAAACAAGTATCGTAACTCACGGATTTAGAAAAAGTAAAACTTCAATATTTGCTTGCTCAAAGATGAAAAAACAATTTGAAAAAACATAACGACAACTGATGTTATCATATAGAGTTGTCTGGCGGAATGATTTATAGTAATCGTAACAATGACATTTGCTTAATTTCCAGAATTAATGACTGGAAAGCGGGGGAACCAGGGAAGTTGTTTCACAAATAGATGACCAAAACGTACAAACTCAAATCATATTGCCTGAATTGAAAGAAACGTTGCTTCAAGATTGATTACCCGAAAGGTGGGATAACAAATGGGATTGAAAAAAATAAATGATAGAGTATTTTACTATCCACACCAGCCCGAAACAGACCGTCCAATGTTAGCTTACCTAAAAGGCGATAAAATCGCACTTGCCGTTGATGCAGGAAATTCGGCAGATCATGTTGATGAATTTTATAAGTCCTTAGAAGTTGAGGGACTTAGAAAGCCAGATATTACAGTTATCACTCATTGGCACTGGGATCATACGTTTGGAATGCACCACATTCACGGATTGTCCCTTGCTCACCATAAAACGAACGAGTTTTTGGAAAGCGAGAAAGCCAAACTGTCCGACAATGCATATATGCAATTTCTAAAGAAAGACGATAAATGCCTGAACAGGGAATATGCGAATAATAAGGAAATCGTTATTGCTCTATCCGATATTCAATTTGAAAAAGAACTTACTCTTAATCTTGGCGGAATAACTGCAAAGGTTTTTCATGCAGAATCACCCCACTCGGAAGATACGGTTCTTATATATGTTCCCGAAGAAAAAATATTGTTTTTGGGAGATTCAACAAGTGAAGATTACTTTAACAATGGTTATATGGATAAAGATAAATTAAAGGCATTGAATAGGCTGATAGAATGTACAGATTGCCAATATTGTATTTTAGGCCATACCGACCCTTTGACTAAATCTGATTTATTAGATTATCTAAAATCTATTTTATCTTAAAAACCTATGAAAGCATATTTATGGGAAAATATCAATGGCTTCTATGCACCCTCTGGGCACCCTTATTTTAGGAGGTGGCATCATGCCACAATGTTCATGAATTCTAAGGGCGGTATTCGTCCAATGAACTTCCGGCTCTTATGTGGGTACAGGCCGGTTTTTTATTGCCCTTTTTCCATGATAGAATAGTATCATGAAAAGGGAGGAACTGCTTCATGCATAAGATCATGATTGTCGAAGACGATGCCGTTATTGCCAAAGTGATTAAAAACCATATTGGGACATGGGGGTGTGAAGGGGAATGTGTGACCGACTTCGAGCAGGTGATGTCTCTGTTTGTCTCTTACAATCCCCATCTTGTGCTCCTGGATATCTCGCTGCCTTTTTACAATGGGTACCATTGGTGCAGCGAGATCCGCAAGGTGTCCAAGGTACCGATCATCTTTATCTCCTCCGCTTCCGATAATATGAACATCGTCATGGCGATCAATATGGGCGGTGATGATTTTATTGCCAAGCCTTTCGACCTGAGTGTTCTGACGGCCAAGGTGCAGGCCATGCTGCGCCGGACCTATGATTTTGCCGGACAGACCGATCTGTTGGAGCACCGGGGAGCCATCCTCAATACCAGTGATGCTTCTTTAACCTATAACGATATCAAGGTTGAGCTGAGCAAGAACGATTATAAGATCCTGAAAATGCTAATGGAGAATAAAGGGAAGGCAGTCAGCCGTGAAGCAATCATGGCTCGCCTGTGGGAAACGGACAGTTATATCGACGAAAACACCCTGACGGTCAACATGAGCCGGCTGCGCAAAAAATTGGAGGCGGCAGGATTGGCTAGGTTTGTTGTGACCAAAAAAGGGATAGGGTATATGGTGACATGATATGAAAGAGATCAGCTTATGGGCAGTGGGGAAGCAGTACCTCCAGGGGCATAGCAAGGGAATCTTTTTGTATTGCATCTTTGCCGGTGTATTTGCGTTGGTGTTTTATCTGTATCATCTCCCGGTGGAAGCGGTGCTGTATGGTGTTTTGCTCTGTGCTGCCCTGGCCTTCCCGGTCCTGACGGTGGATTTTCATCGCCATTATCAACGATACAGAGTGCTCCGCGATTTGCAGAAACAGATCACGTTCAGCCTGGCAGGGCTCCCTGAGCCTAAGGGCTTATTGGAACAGGAGTATCAGGAACTGATCGCCGTCGTATACCGGGATAAGCTCGGGCTGGTTTCCCAGGCCGATAATGAGCGGAGCGATTTGGTGGATTATTATACTTTGTGGGCTCATCAGATCAAAACCCCTATCGCCGCCATGGGCCTTCTACTCCAATCTTCCCCCCCAGCGGAGGATGACCGGAGTACTGCTCAGAGCATGGAGCATAATAGCGAACTGGCCATGGAGCTGTTCAAAATTGAACAGTATGTGGAAATGGTGCTCCAATACCTGCGGCTGGAGAGCCCTTCCTCCGATTTTGTGCTGAAACGCTATTCCCTGGATGTCCTTGTCCGGCAGGCGGTGCGCAAATATGCCAAGATGTTTATCCGCAGGAAAATCAGCCTGGACTTCTCCGAGCTGAATTGTGACGTGCTGACCGATGAAAAGTGGCTGGTGTTTGTAATTGAGCAGATCTTGTCCAATGCTTTGAAGTACACGAGGGAGGGGAAGATCTCCATTTATATGGAAAGGGGCAGTGCCAAAACCCTGGTGATTGCCGATACAGGGATAGGCATTGCCGGTGAAGACCTGCCCCGAGTCTTTGAAAAAGGCTTTACCGGTTATAACGGCAGAAGGGATAAAAAGTCCACAGGGATCGGTCTCTATCTGTGCAAACGGATCCTGACCAAGCTATCCCACACCATTGTGATCGAAGCGGAGCCGGGCAAGGGCACGAAAGTGAAGATAGGCCTGGATAGGATAGATATGGTGATGGAATAAAGGGCGCTTGCCTGGTTCCCTTAGATTCCTGCATAATCCATGCTCCTTTGAATGTAATTATGTACTACCTTACAAAAGGGTAAGCTTAAACTGGAAAATGTAAGCCAAAGTTATGGCAGGGCATTTTCCAGTTTTGCTATACTGAACCTACTCAGCAAAGGAGGTTCTTTATTATGACTATTCTAGATGTTAATAATCTTAAAAAAGTCTATACCACCCGCTTTGGAGGCAGCCATGTTCAGGCCTTATCCAATGTGTCCTTCTCCGTGGAGCAGGGTGAATATGTGGCGATCATGGGTGAATCGGGGTCAGGCAAAACGACCCTGCTCAATATTCTGGCCTCCCTCGACAAACCCACCAGCGGTGAGGTTTTGCTCAAGGGGAAACGGCTTAGCACCATCAAGGAAAAAGAGATTTCGTCCTTCCGCCGGGAAAATCTCGGCTTTGTGTTTCAGGATTTTAATCTGCTGGATACCTTCTCCTTGCAGGATAATATTTTCCTGCCTCTGGTGCTGTCCGGCAAGTCCTACGAGGAGATGAGCTGGCGCCTGCAGCCCATTGCCCGCAAGCTGGGCATCGAAGATATCCTGGCCCAATATCCTTATGAAGTATCGGGAGGGCAGAAGCAGCGCTGTGCGGTAGCCCGCGCCCTGATTACCAATCCCCAGCTGATTCTGGCGGACGAGCCTACCGGTTCCCTGGATTCCCAGGCCGCTGAGGGTTTACTCCGCCTGTTTAAGGAAATCAATCAGGACGGGCAGACCCTGTTGATGGTTACCCACAGCGTAAAAGCGGCCAGCCATGCCAAACGGGTACTGTTTATTAAGGATGGTGAAGTCTTCCACCAGCTATATAAAGCAGGGATGTCGGATGAAGCTATGTACCAGAAAATCTCCGATACCCTAATCACCATGGCGACAGGCGGTGCGCGTCATGAGTAGATTCTTTTATGCCAAGCTGGCCGCCACCAATCTGAAAAAGAATGCCCAAACCCATCTGCCCTATATTCTGACCTGCATCGGCACGGTGATGATGTATTACATTATGGTTTTTCTGTCTGAAAATGAGGATTTGGGAAACATGGCTGGCGGATCCAATATGCAAACGATCCTTTCCCTGGGCTCCTATGTAATTGCCATTTTCGCGACAATTTTTCTCTTCTATACCCACAGCTTTCTAATCAAACGGCGCAAAAAGGAATTTGGTCTTTTTAATATTCTGGGGATGGAGAAGAAGCATATCTCCAAAGTATTGATGTTCGAAACCCTGTATGTGGCGGTGATCAGCCTGGGGGCAGGCCTGTTGGGCGGGATACTTTTCTCCAAGCTGATCTTCATGGTTCTGCTGAAAATCCTGAACTTCGAGGTGCCTCTGGGCTTTTCCGTGTCCGGCCCCGCTCTGGCTGCCGTGCCGCTCCTGTTCGTGGGAATTTTCCTGTTGACGCTGCTCAATACCTTGCGCCAAATCCATTTGGCTAAGCCTGTTGAACTCCTGAAGGGTGGTCAAACGGGGGAGAAGGAGCCGAAAACAAAATGGCCCTTGGTGATGATCGGGATGTTGAGCTTGGGCGGCGGGTATTATATTTCCCTCATCACCAAATCTCCTCTGGCCGCACTGAACAAATTTTTCATTGCCGTCATCCTTGTGATGGTCGGCACCTATTGTTTGTTTACGGCAGGCAGCATCGCAGTGCTCAAACTGCTGCGCCGGAACAAAGGGTATTATTATCAGACCCGGCATTTTACCGCCGTAGCGGGGATGATGTATCGGATGAAGCAAAACGCCGTCGGTTTGGCCAATATCTGCATCATGGCCACTGCCGTGCTGGTGATGGTGTCCACCACGGTGTCCTTGTACATTGGGATGGAGGACGTGCTGCGCACCCGGTATCCCCAAAATATCATGATTAGCACTCCCGTACCTGCCCATCAATCAGCCGAGGGCTTGCAGACATCGGTTCACGAAGTATTGGCCCAGCACCGGCTGGAGGGGAAGGCTATGCTGGACTACAGGTATGCGGCCTTTGCCGGCAATCAGGAGGGCGACACGGTGATCACGGATGAGAGCAAGATGTCCAATGCCTCGTCTTCAGTCAGACAGTTTTATATGATTCCCCTAGAGGATTATAACCGGCTGACTAATAGAACGGCGGGCTTGGGGGACAATGAGATTATGATTTATTCCAGCCGCAACGTGTATGAGGAAGATACCCTGACGGTACTTAACCGGACATTTACAGTCAAGGAAAGGCTGGACTCGTTTTTTGAAAACAGCCTGGACAGGGTATCGATCATGGGCAACTATTATATCGTGGTTAAGGATATGGATGTAGTCAAAGCCATGGAGAAGGCCCGGGCTGAAGAAAACGGCTATGATCCATCCAGTTATCAATATTATCTGGGCTTTGACCTGGACGCCAACGAGGCTGACATCTCAGCTGTTTACCAGGACATCCGCACTGCCGTGGGCAGTGATTATCCTGACAGCAGGATCGAATCCCCGGTGGCAGCAAAGGCATCCTTTTTCGCCATTTATGGAGGCTTGTTCTTTCTGGGGATATTCTTGGGGGCGCTGTTCATCATGGCCACTGTGCTGATCATCTATTACAAGCAGGTCTCGGAGGGGTATGACGATAAGGCCCGCTTTGAAATCATGCAGAAGGTGGGAATGAGCCGTGAAGAGGTGAAAGACTCGATCCGTAGCCAGGTCCTGATCGTATTTTTCCTGCCCCTCGTTACCGCCGGGATCCATATTGCCTTCGCTTTTCCCATCATTACCAAATTGCTGGCAGTACTGAATCTCACCAATGTGGGTTTGTTCGCTTGGTGCACGGCGGGTACAATATTGGTTTTTGCACTGTTTTACGCCATTGTCTATGGGCTGACGGCCAAAGTGTATTATAGAATTGTCAGCTGTGGCACATCTGCATAAGAGGCTGCATGATCAAAAAAGAGGCGAAAGAATTAGTGTTTGACGAAATACAGGTTGAGACGATAATTCTGATGACGAATAGTGGTTCAAAGGGTAAATAAGACAGGAAAGAAAATAAGAATAAAAATTCTTGAAAATGGTGTATTTTATGCTGTTTTCAAGTTTTTTTGTTTTTGGACAAAAGATAGGGCTGAATTATTGGTGTGTTTTATGGGAGTCATAGACCCACAAAACAAGTATAGTAACTCACGGATTTAGAAAAAGTAAAACTTCAAATGTTTGCCTGCTCAAAGATGAAAAAACAATTTGAAAGAACAATTTGAAAGAACAATTTGAAAGAACAATTTGAAAGAACAATTTGAAAGAACATACCGACAACTGCTGTTATCATATAGAGTTGCTTGACGGGATCTGTTAAATGATTTATAGTAATAGTAACAATTACATTTGCTTAATTTCCAGAATTAATTACTGGAAAGCGGGGGAACCACTTTTTTGGGGCGAATCAGTGCAATGCACAGTAGGAAACCATCTTCCGAGTCCGTCAGCTAACCTCGTCAGCATAGATGGGTCAATTATTTTTTAAGTAAAATATTTTTACCACTTTGACCCTATTCATATGGCAGGGTCTTTTTATTTTCCTGCCATCCCGTTAGGGTTTGTCTTTTTTGACCCTCATTTAAGTGAGGTTTTTTTTATTCTAATACCGGGAAAAGGAGGAGTAAGTTTGCAAAACGCGATTGTGTTTGAAAAGGTAAGTAAGAAATATGGTAACTCTCTGGTGATCGAAGCCATGGACCTAAGCATCCCGCAGGGACAAATTGTGGTCCTGGTTGGTCCTTCAGGTTGTGGAAAAACCACCACCATGAAGATGATTAACCGTTTGATCGAGAGCACGTCCGGTAGAATTTTAGTTAACGGCCAAGATATCCAAGGCATCGATCCGGTGGAACTGCGGCGGGGCATAGGCTATGTTATTCAACAAATCGGACTTTTTCCTCACATGACCATAGCAGAAAACATTTATTTGGTACCTCGATTAAGGTCTGGTAAAAGGGCAATGGATATTGCTAAGGTTGATGAACTATTGAAATTGGTTGGGTTAGATCCGGAATTGTACCGAAACCGCTACCCTGCGGAGCTATCAGGAGGTCAGCAGCAGCGTATCGGAGTAGCCCGGGCCTTGATGAGCGAACCACCTATCATCCTAATGGATGAACCCTTCTCTGCATTGGACCCCATTACCCGAGAACAACTACAGGATGAGTTAATCCGGCTCAATGAAGAACTTCACAAAACCATCGTTTTTGTAACCCACGATATGGACGAAGCCCTAAAGATCGCGGACCAAATTGTTGTCATGCAAGAAGGTAAGGTGGTGCAACAAGGAAAGCCCGACCAAATCTTGCGACACCCTGCCAATGATTTCGTGCGCGAATTTTTGGGAGAGAAGCGGTTATCCCCCCATCTGTCTTATTTGGTGGATGATGTGATGCTAAAGGAGCCCATAACCGTACTACCCTCTAGGGGATTGGCCGAAGCGGTACAAATTATGGTCAAAAAGCGGGTCACAGGGTTGGTAGTGACCGATAAAAATGGACAATATCTGGGTATCACCAGCACTTCGGATATCTATCACCGCTACACCGACGAATCCCTTTGCATTGCCGATGTCAAGCAGGTCAATGCGGTTACCGTTAAAAGTGGTACCCCTTTAACCCAAGTGATTCCCCTGGTACAGGAAGCACCCTACGGTTACGTGCCGGTATTGACTTCCGACGGCAAACTGGCAGGGTTACTGACACAGGCCAGCCTGGTGGATGTTTTGGCCAAACCCTATCTTCAGGAGGTGGCTAGTTAATGAATGAATTGCTATTGGTATTAGTGGATCGCTGGCCAGATATTTTGCGGGCCAGTGGACAACATATCTTACTCTCAGTGGTGGCCTTGTTTTGGGCCATTATCCTTGCGGTACCTCTGGGGATTTTTCTGACCAGGCAGCGTAAATTAGCTGGTTTGGTGCTGGGGGTTGTTTCAGTGATTCAAACCATCCCTAGCTTAGCCTTGTTGGGCTTTATGATTCCGGTGTTTGGTATCGGCTCGCTCCCTGCCATTATTGCGATGGCTTTGTATGGGCTGTTGCCTATCTTACGCAACACCTACACAGGAATTTTGGATGTGGATAAATCCTTATTAGAGGCAGGCCGTGGTATGGGTATGACAAATGCCCAGAGGCTGGTGATAGTGGAACTGCCTCTGGCTCGGTCGGTGATCTTTGCCGGCATTCGAACTGCCACCGTAATGATCATTGGTGTAGCCACCCTAGCTGCCTTCATTGGCGCCGGTGGTTTGGGTGATCTCATTTTGCGGGGGATTGCGATGGTGGATACCGGGGTGATCTTGGCAGGAGCCATTCCGGCAGCAGTTTTGGCGGTTCTGTTTGATCTGCTGTTGGCCTGGGTTGATTGGTATATTACACCGCAGGGCTTGCGACTGAAAAAACAACAAGCGGCTTAGTAGAAACACAAATAGAGTAAAAGGAGCTGGCTTAATGCAAATCACGAGATTAAAAAAGGTGGGAGTTCTTCTATTGGTGTTGCTGATGACAACTCTGGCGGGTTGCTCCAGCCTAACCAAAGATGACAAAGGGCTCACCGTGGTGGGTAAAAACTTTACAGAGCAAGATATCATGGCCAATATGCTGGGTCTGTTGCTGGAGGAACACACCGATCAGAAGATCACCGTCAAGTCCTTTCTGGGCGGGACGGATGTTTGTTTTAATGCCGTTAAAAATGGCAGTGCCGATGTCTATGTAGAGTATACCGGTACGGGCCTGGTGAATATCCTGGGCGAAGAAGTATTGTCGGACCCTCAAAAGGCTTATGATAAGGTCAAAGAAGAATTTTCTACAAAGTATAACCTGGAATGGATGGAATCCATTGGTTTTAACAACACCTACGCTTTGGCGGTGACTCAGGAAACAGCCCAAAAGTATAATCTTAAAAAAATCTCCGACCTACAGGCTGTAGCCGGGGAACTTAACTTTGGTACCATGCAGGAGTTTTTAGAGCGCGATGACGGGATGAAGGGGCTTCAGAAAACCTATCAGTTAAGCTTCAAAGGCACCAAAGCGATGGATTCAGGCCTTAAATATAAAGCACTGACCGAAGGGCAAGTGGATATCATCGATGCCTTTGCTACAGACGGGATGTTGGTCAAATATAACTTGTTTTTGTTGGAGGACGATAAAAATTTCTTCCCTCCCTATTATGCTGCTCCATTAGTACGTTCTGAGACCCTTAAAAAGCATCCAGAACTGAAAGAAATATTAAATAAATTAGCTGGCAAATTGGACGATAGAGCAATGGCAGAGTTAAATGCTCAGGTTGATGTAGAGAAGAAAAAAGCCAAAGATGTGGCCAAAACGTGGCTGCAGCAGGAAGGACTAATGAAGTAAAGCACCTATTTTATAGATCGGGTATGTTTATCTAGGCATAGGACAGTTGGTTTGATCCATCGTGAAAGCCGTTGAAAGAAATTGTTTGCAGTGATCATGACACCCAAGATGGAAAACATTTGGGTGTCATTTTCGTTGAAATTTTATTTTCTGAACCTTAAAAAATGAAACGGGGAGGTTGATTTTGTACTACCATTGTGGAGTTGGTGCCCCATAGCGATTGGTCAGGGGTTTGCATACACTGACTTATTGGACATTTACGATCCTCCCAAGGCATACGGAAGTGGTTTGCCTGTTAAAACGAGCATAAACCTTGATAAATAAGGGTACTAATCTATCTTAGAGTTTCAGTAACACAGTGACCCTTGAAGAGATAAAATAGGTTATTATTAAGGTAGATTGGAGAGGTAATAATGGGAAATACGGATAAGTTTGAAAGGATAGCCAATACATATGACACGCCTGAAAGGGTTCAAATTGCAAGGATTTCATCCGATGCGATTCGTGCATATTTAGTTGATGCTAAAAACAAGAATGCCGTTGATTTTGGATGTGGAACGGGTCTTATCGGGATGAACTTATTGAATGATTTTCAATCCATCCTGTTTCTGGATACATCACAAAACATGCTTCACCAAATAAAGCAAAAAATTTCTAATTCGAATATACAGAATGCGGCTACATTATGCTTTGATTTTGAACAGGATTGTCTATCGAATTTACAGGCTGATTATATTTTTATGGCTCAGGTTCTACTCCATATTAAAGATTTTAAAGCCGTTTTATTAAAGCTGTATGATGTATTGAATCCGGGAGGACATTTAATCATCATTGATTTTAATAAGAATGATGAAATCGTTTCAGATATGGTTCATAATGGCTTTGATCAAGAAATTCTAACGGATATGATGTTAAATATAGGATACAAGGGTATTCAATCCAAAACATTCTATAATGGAAGGAACATATTCATGGGTCATGATGCCTCTCTATTTATACTGGATGCACAAAAATAAGCCGCTAAATTGGAAATTAATTGATACATGTCGCATCGGAGATTGACGCAACTTAAAGTAATAGTCTAAAACCAGTGGTGCAGGGCAGTTACTATCGGATTCAGCCAAATGGTCTTCTGTCAAGATATCGGACAAGTTAAAAGTAGAAATATCCCTAGTTTATTGTTTTAACATGCTAAAGCACTTTCGAAATCATAAGGTGATATCATGCCACAATGTTCATGAATTCTAACAG